>JAFDHU010000289.1 GCA_019308625.1 Deltaproteobacteria bacterium | reverse complement strand
GCCGCGGGATTTCCCCTGACCATCAGGCGCAGGACCTGAGTGCGGCGCCCCACCGCGTCCAGCCAGGCGGCCTCCAGGGGCGCCGGAGTCTCCAGCCCCACCACCAGGATTTTTTCCGGCAGGGGCAGGCGGCCCTGCTCCAGGGTAGCCAGCAGTTCCAGGGCGGCCTGGGCGGGGGAGCGCAGGCCCTCCGCCTGCAACAGTTCCTCATATATCCGGGTGACCTGGCGGCGCCAGGCCACCACCGGGGGGTCGTCAAACCGGGGGCTCAAGTCATGCAGGCCGTGGCGCACCAGGGTCTCGTAGGCCTCATCCAGGGCTTGGGCCCAGGCCAGGTCCGGCTGGGCCCCCTCCAGGGCAGGGCCGGCCTGCAGGGCTTTGAGCCACAGGGCCAGGCGCTGGAGATGGGGAGCAGAGATATGCGGCAGCCACAGGCGGCGGTAAAGCTCCCGCCACCAGGCCCCCAGGGTGAGGAGCGGCAGCGGCTCCCAGGCGGATTTTCCGGCGGCCAGGCAGGCTTGGCGCTGCCGCTGCCAGACCTGATGCGCCAGACGCTGGTGGGGCACCACAGTCAGGGTGCCGGGGCCGGCCTCCTGCAGCAAAAAATCCTGCAGCGCGGCCGCGGAAGCAAAAGTCCGGAAATGGGCCATAAAAATCGGCGGTGTGGAATGGATTGACAAATACTCTTGGGAAAAGGGGCCAGGGGTCGCAGACCCCTCCCCCCAACCCCTTACCGGGGCTTGTGTTCATTGAGCAGACGGCGCAGCTCCTCCCCTTCCAGGACTTCCTTTTCCAGGAGCACCTTGGCCACTTTTTCCAGGGCCTCCCGGCGGGCCTCCAATCTCGTGGGCCCGGTGGTAGGCCTTTTCCACCAGCCGGCTGACCTCCCGGTCGATTTCCTGGGCGGTGGCCTCGCTGTAGTCCTTGGTGGTTGTGGGCATGATCTGCTCCAAAAACAGGGGCCGGCGCTCCCGCTCAAAGGTGATGGGCCCCAGGGTGTCGCTCATGCCATACTCCCGCACCATGGAGCGGGCGATGTCCGTGGCCCGGAACAGGTCGTTGTGGGCCCCGGTGGAGACTTCCCCGAAGTGCAGCTCCTCGGCCACCCGGCCGCCCAGCATGACCGCCATGCGGTCCTCCAGCTCGGTCTTGGTCATGAGATAGCGGTCCTCGGTGGGCAACTGCAGGGTGTAGCCCAAAGAGCCGATGCCCCGGGGGATGATGGAGACCCGGTGCACCGGGTCCACGTTGGGCTGCAGGGCCTCGGCCACCAGGGCATGCCCGGTTTCGTGGTAGGCCACGATTTCCTTTTCCCGGGGGTTCATCATGCGGTTGCGCTTCTCCAGCCCGGCGATGACCCGGTCAATGGCTTCCTCAAAATCCTCCATTTCCACCGCGGGTTTGTTTTTCCGGGCGGCCAGCAGGGCGGCTTCGTTGACGATGTTGGCCAGATCCGAGCCCACCATGCCGGGGGTGCGGGCCGCCAGGGTGGCCAGATTGACGTCGGGGGCCAGCTTGACGTGGCGGGTGTGGATTCTCAGAATATCCTCCCGGCCCTTGAGGCTGGGGCGGTCCACCAGGATATGCCGGTCAAAGCGCCCGGGCCGGATGAGGGCGGGGTCCAGGATTTCCGGGCGGTTGGTGGCCGCCATGATAATGACCCCCTTGCGGGTGTCAAAGCCGTCCATTTCGGAGAGCAGCTGGTTCAGGGTGTTCTCCCGCTCCTCATGGCCGGCCATGGGGCTGATGCCCCGGGCCTTGCCCAGGGCGTCCAGCTCGTCAATGAAGATGATGCAGGGCGCCTTTTCCTGGGCCTGCTGGAACAGGTCCCGCACTCGGGCGGCGCCCACGCCCACGAACATTTCCACAAAGTCGGAGCCGGTGAGGCTTAAGAAAGGCACCCCGGCCTCCCCGGCCACGGCCCGGGCCAAAAGGGTTTTGCCGGTGCCCGGCGGGCCCACCAGCAGGACGCCTTTGGGAATCTTGCCTCCCAAGACCTGAAATTTTGCCGGATTTTTGAGAAATTCAATGATTTCCTTGAGCTCCTCTTCAGCCTCTTCCACTCCGGCCACATCATGGAAGGTGACCTTGGTCTCATCTTCCACATAAACCCGGGCCCGGCTTTTGCCTACGGACATAATCCCCCCGGCCCCGGCCCCGATCTTGCGGAAGAAGTAAACCCAGATGGCCAGGAGCAGGAGCATGGGCAGGACCCAGGACAGCAGGTTGGTGAGCCAGGTCTGTTCGGCCACGGCCCGGTAGGTGATGCCCTGCTTTTCCAGGAGGTCCACCAGGTTGCGGTCCTCCACCCGGACTGCGGAAAAAATGGGCTCCTTGCCCCAGTATTCCTTCAGGCGTTTGGGGAGCTCCGGGTTCTTCCGGACCTGGGCCAGGTATTCCACGCCCTGGGGCAGCAGCTTGCCGGAGATGGTATCGCTGGAGATGCGCAAATCGTCCACCGCCTTCATTTCCACCAGGCGGCGGAACTCGCTGTAGGTGATGCTCAGGGTGCGGTTGCCCACCACGTAGGTCTGGAAGACCAGCAGTACCAGCAGGAAGGCCAGGAAGTACCAGATGGTGAAGCGGATGGTTTTTTCCCTCATGGTTACCTCAGTGCGGGGTAAGCGCTGAGAATCTCAGCTTGTTTAAAGTATATGAGACCGGCCGGGAAATGACAAGCTTGAGAGACCGCAGTATAATGGCAGTCGCCTGAGTGGCCTGCTCATGCTAAGATGAAGCTCTCCGGGAGGCAAGTTTAGGGTGTCTCGAGTCCGGGCACGGGGAGGGGGCACCTGGACCAAGGAAGGAATCTGGCTGCCTTGGCAGGGGCCGGAAAGGAGGGGCAATCATGAGTGCAAATAGATCAGACAGCGGCGCAATGAAAAGATCCGGGTTTTTGCCGGGCCTGGCCCTGGGGGTGGTCATACTCCTGGCCGGGGCGGGGATTTTCCGGTCGGCCGGGGCCGCCGCGGCCCAGGGGGGTCCTCAGCCTGCCACCATAGAGGTGGAGGCGACGGGGGAAGTCCGGGCCCAGCCGGACATCGCCACCCTTACCCCAGCTGTGGAAACCCAGGCGTCCACGGTGGAGGAGGCCAGGGCCGCCAATGCCCGGGCCTCCCAGGCTCTGCTGCAAGCGGTAAAAGGCGCCCTGCAGGAGAAGGAAAAAATCCAGAGCGTGAGCTACCGGCTGTATCCCGTGTACCGGAGCGTGGAGAAAGTCCGAGCCGGGCGGAAAATCCGCACCCGGGAGATTGTCGGCTACAAGGCTGAGCACGTATTCCGGTTGGAACTGCGGGACCTCTCCCGCCTGGGGAAGATGATTGATCTGGCCCTGAAGAACGGGGCCAACCGGGTGGGCGGGCCTTATTTTGACCACTCCCGCCGGGATGAACT
>JAFDHU010000288.1 GCA_019308625.1 Deltaproteobacteria bacterium | reverse complement strand
GCCTCGCCCTCAGGCGCCAGGCTTTCCGGAGGCGTGGCTGCCTCGGTGGGGCCGCCCGCGGCTTCGGCGGCCGGCGCGGCGGCTTCCGGGGCCGCCGTCGGCTCCGGGGCCGGGACCTGCTCCGAAACCGTCAAGGATACCACCCGGACCTTGCCCTCCCGAGACGGCCGCTCCTTGGGGGCCGCCTCCGGCGCCTTGGCCTCCGGCTCTACCGGGGCTTCCGCCTCCCGCTCCGCCAGGGGAGGCGGGGCCAGCACCACCCGACGGCGGCGCTTGACACTGTCCCCTATGCGCCGTTCTTCAAACTGCGTAGCCCACTGGCTCACGGCCTGGCGCACCTTCTCCGCCATGGCGTCATGCGTCATCCAGCGAGCTGAGATAGTTGTCTACCGGCAGCCCCCAGTCGTCCTTCAGATGCTGCAGGAGCACCCGAACATCCATCTTAAGTTCCCTGGCTAAATTGATTACCCTTGTTCTGGCCATATAGCTGAATTTACCCCCATGCGTTTTACGGCAGCTTGATGCCCCCGTTTATGCTTCTGCCGTTTCCTCCACGGCTTCCGTAGCCTCCTCCGAAGCTTTCTGGCCCATCATTTCCTGGGCCGCGGCAATAATGCTGGCCGCCTTCTTTTCCGTCAGACCGGTGGCCTGCACCAGTTCTTCCACCGCGGTCTCCGCCACCTCCCGAGCGGAAGTGTAGCCGGCCTCATGCAGCAGGTTGGCAGTGATCTCCCCCACCCCCGGAATGCTCAGCAGGGAGAGATACCCTTCCTTCAGGGACTTGGAGTACTTGGACTCGGTTTTCACGTCAATCTTCCAGCCCACCAGCCGGGAGGCCAAGCGCACGTTCTGGCCCCGCTTGCCGATGGCCAGGGAGAGCTGGTCATCGGGCACGATGACCTCCATGCTCTGGTTTTCCTTGTTCAGAATGATGCGGCTGACCTCCGCCGGGGCCAAGGCACTGGTGGCAAACTTGGCCACATCCGGGCTCCAGGGGATGATGTCAATCTTTTCCCCCCGAAGTTCCTGGACGATGTTCTGCACCCGGGAGCCCTTCAGGCCCACGCAGGCCCCCACCGGATCCACATCCGAATCCCGGGAGGCCACGGCGATCTTGGCCCGGCTGCCCGGTTCCCGGGCGCAGCCCATAATCTGCACAATACCCTCGGCAATCTCCGGCACCTCGGCCTCAAAGAGCTGCACCAGAAACTGGGGATGGGTCCGGGACAGGATAATCTGCGGCCCCCGGGTCTGGCGTTTCACGTCCAGCACATAGGCCCGGATGCGCTCGCCCTTGTGGTAAATCTCCCGGGGCACCTGCTCCGAGGGCGGCAGCAGGGCTTCGGTGCGCCCCAGATTGACGATGATGCCGTCGTGGTCCAGGCGCTGAACGATACCATTGATGATCTCGCCCTTGCGGTCCTTGTAGTCCTCATACACCAAGTCACGCTCGGCGTCCTTCATGCGCTGCATGATGACCTGCTTGGCGGACTGGGCGGCGATGCGCCCGAAGGTGCTGGCGTCCATTTTGATACCCAGGCTGTCCCCTTCCTCGCATTCCGGGTCCAGCTGCCGGGCTTCCTCCAGGCTGATTTCCCGGTGTGGATCCCGAACTTCAGCCACCACTTCCTTGTACTGGAAGACTTCTATCTCGCCGGTCTCCTCATTATAGGCCACTTCCAGTTCCAGGCGCGGGCCCAGCTTCTTCTTGGCTGCCGAGCGCACCGCATCCTTGATGGCCGAAATCAGCAACTCCTTGTCAATGCCCTTCTCCCGGCTTACCTGTTCAATGATTCGCCTAAGCTCCAGGTTCATAAAACATGCCTTCCGGCCGGCAGCCGCCGTGGCCGCCGGCATTTTTTAACTTAATGTATTTGAAACCCCCGGGCCTGCTGGCCCCGGGCCGCTAAATATCCAGGCGGGCCTTGGCCACCTCCTGCAGGGGAATCCGGTACACCTGGCCTTTCTCTTCCAGGCATACAACCTCATCGTCTTCCAGGCCTCTCAGGATGCCCCGGTGCACCTGGCGGCCGCCGAAGGCACGTCTGGTGGTAAGGCGCACCAGCCGGCCGGCATACCGCTGGAAATCCCTGGGTTTTTTCAGCTCCCGGGTCAGGCCCGGAGAGGACACCTCCAGATTATAGGAGGCCTCAATGAAGTCATGCACGTCCAGCAGACTGCCCACCACCCGGCTCATCCGGGTGATTTCCTCCAAGGTGATGCCCCCTTGCCGGTCCAAAAAAATGCGCAGGCTGGCCCGCCCTCGCCGGGGACGGGTGAATTCCACCTCCACCAGTTCCAGGCCCTGGGCCTCCACCAGGGGCCGGATCAGCTCCTCCACCCGGGCCTCAATTTCCTCGTGGCTCATCGCAACCTACACCGCCGTCTGTTCCCCGGCATCCCTCAGGTTCTGCAGGGCTGCTTTCCTGCTGTACTGTGTCCTCGGCTCGCCGGATGATCTGGCCTATGCGGCGGTACATCCTGACTCCCTGCAAGAACACCATCACTTCGGTGGGCAGAAACACCCAGCCAATGACCTGCAGGAGCCGGTCTTCAAAAAACTTGAGGAAGGTCAGCCCCGCGATGAACAGGGTCAGGGCCGTGCGCCAGAAAGGTCCGCTCGTTGGCCAGAATGGTGCGTTCAATGGCCATCATGTCCCGGACCACGGGCTCCTCCAGGTTCAGTTGTTCCAATTTGTGGTGTTCAGTCATCATGTATCAAAAAAAAAGCGGGCGCGTGCCCACTTCCGGGAAAACCAAGATTTTACCATCTCGGGGCGTCCCCAGAGCTGCTACCATTCTCCGCCTTCGCCCCATTCCGCCAAAGCCGGCCCCTCGCCAGGGGAAGCGGGTCATCCAAAAGCCTGGCTAAAGCCTTTGGTATGGAGCGGGCAACGGGACTCGAACCCGCGACTCCGAGCTTGGGAAGCTCGCACTCTACCAACTGAGTTATGCCCGCTCGCCATTATTTTTATTCATTTTTCAGGCGGTTGTCAAGACCATTTTCCGAGGGAAATCACCTCCCCTCGGGGCTCCGCGGCTGCTCGTCAGGAGGCCGCGTCCTTCAGCCCTTTGCCGGATAATGCCAGGGCTTCCTTGGCCGCGCTGATGTCTGCCCGGATTTGCGCAGCCAGGGCCTCCACCGAGGGGAAGCGGCGCTCCTCCCGCAGGCGGGCCACAAACTCCACTCCCAGCCTTTCGCCGTAGAGGTTGCCGGCAAAGTCAAAAAGGTGCACTTCCAGGGACAGGGATTCCTGCCCGTCAAAGGTGGGGCAGGTGCCGATGTTGGCCACCCCCGGCAGAACTTCCTCCCCCCAGCGCACCATCACCGCATAGATGCCCGAGGCCGGCAGGAGATCGTTGTCCGGCTGGATGTTGGCGGTGGGGATGCCCAGCAGCTTGGCCCCCCGACCCTTGCCCAGGATCACCACCCCGGTAACGCTGTAGGGGCGGCCCAGGAGCTCCGCGGCCTTTTCCACCTTGCCCAGCCTCAGCATGGCCCGGATGAGGGAGCTGCTCACCACCGCGCCGTTCACCTCCACGGCCCATACCACCTGCACGGTGAAGCCCAGGGTCTGGCCCAGCTCCTTCAACAGCTCAATGTTGCCCTCCCGGTTGCGACCGAAGCTGTAGTCGTGCCCCACCACCACCTCCCGGGCCCGGAGGCGTTCCACAAAATACTGCACCACAAAATCCCGGGCCGAGAGATTGGAAAATTCCCGGGTGAAGGGCAGCACCACCACCGCCTCCATGCCGGCCTCCTTGAGCAGTTGAAACTTCTGCTCCGCGGTGGTCAGCAGGGGCAGCGGCACCTCGGGGCGCAGGACCTTGGCCGGATGGGGCTCAAAGGTCAGGGCCACGGGCTGGCTTCCCAGCTCCCGGGCCCGGGCGGCCACCCGGGTCAGGATGGCCCGGTGCCCCAGGTGCACCCCGTCAAAATTGCCTATGGTCACCACCGTCCGGGAAAATGGCCCCGGCCCCGGCGGCAGGTCATAGTAAACCATCACCTCTTTCCAATCCGTGCCGGCATCTTGACCATCATGAATTTTTATTATAAATTTAGTCATGGAAAAATGCCAGGAAGGGGTTGGAGGAGATGCCCTTCCCGGCTTTACGCCGAAGTGGCGGAACTGGTAGACGCGCTAGGTTCAGGGTCTAGTGGGCACTGGCCTGTCCGGGTTCGAGTCCCGGCTTCGGCACCAGAGATTTCAAGGGGTTACAGCTTTCAGCTGTGACTCCTTTTCTTTTTCGGCGGGCTTGGTGAATATATTGGTGAATATGCTGCCGATTTTTCCAATGGC
>JAFDHU010000287.1 GCA_019308625.1 Deltaproteobacteria bacterium | reverse complement strand
TGCACATCACCCTGGGACACGTGCTCTGCGATCTGATAGATTATCTGCTGTTCCCGGAAAAATTTGCAGATTGAAGCAATAAAGTTTAAAAAGGGCTGAACGCGTTTTGACCGGAGGCCAGAAGGTTTCTGGCCTGGCCACCAAATTATGTGCTGACGGCAGCTTCGGGGCCGGCGGCTCCACCAGACTGACCCCATGCGCAAGATAGACCCCCTATCTCTGGCAGGAATCAAAACCTATAGCCTCAAAGAGCGGCTCTCCAAGGTCAGCCATGAAAACTTCGGTCAGGCCTGGGAGCCAGGCGGCTCTTTGCGGGACTTTGTGAGCCGGCTGCCGGACATCTTGGCGGGCCAGACCCTGCGAGAGGTGGCTGCGGCCTGGGTGGCGGCCCGGCGCGGCCGGGAGGTGCTTCTGGGCATGGGGGCCCATCCCCTCAAGGTGGGCCTGAGTCCCGTCCTGATTGACCTGCTGCGCCGGGGGCTCATCACCGGGCTGGCCCTAAACGGCGCCGGTATCATTCATGACGCCGAGATTGCCATGGTGGGCCGCACTTCTGAAGACGTGGACCAGGAGCTGGGTTGCGGCCGCTTCGGCATGGCCCGGGAGACCGCCGAGTTTCTTAATGAAGCCATCACGGACGGAGCCCGGGAGGGCCTGGGATGCGGCCGCGGCGGAGCTGCAAGTGCCGGTCACCGTGCACGTGGCCATCGGCACCGATATCATCCACCTGCATCCCTCCGTGGACCCTGCCGCTCTGGGGACTGCCACCCACCTGGATTTCCGCCGGTTTGCCGCTTTGGTGGGGAAACTCACCCAGGGAGTGTACCTTAACCTGGGCTCGGCGGTGATTCTGCCGGAGGTGTTCCTCAAGGCCCTGACCCTGGCTCGGAACCTGGGCCACCGGGTGGAGGCCATCACCACCGTCAATCTGGATTTTATCCAGCATTACCGTCCTTTAACCAACGTGGTGCGGCGTCCCACCCGGGAAGGCGGGCGGGGCTATGCCCTGACCGGCCACCACGAGCTGCTCTTTCCCCTGTTGGCCGCCATGGTGGTAGAGGAATGGGAGGAGGAAGATGCCCACTGAAATCGTGATTTTGGCAGGAGATCTGCGGGTGGAAGGCTACCTGAGCGACACTCCCACCGGTCAAGCCCTGGCCGAGGCTTTGCCTTTTGAAGGCCCGGTTCACCGCTGGGGCGATGAAATTTATTTCCCCGTGCCCCAGGTGGTGCAGGACCTGGACGACACTGCCACCATGAAGGTGGAGGTGGGCGATTTGGCTTACTGGCCCACTGGCAAGGCCTTCTGCATCTTTTTTGGCCTGACCCCCACCAGTGTGCCGGGGGAAATCCGCCCGGCCAGCGCTGTGAACCTGGTGGGCAAAATCACCGGCGACCCCTGCTGTTTGGCCGGGGTGCCGGAGGGCGGCATGGTGCGGGTGGAGCGGAGGTAACCGCTCACTCCCTCTCGGCTGGCCCACGCTTGAGCAGCATATTAATGCAATCATTCGGATTAATGCTTATAATAAAAACCGATCTTCTGGGGGATGGGCCTGCAGTCCTGCCCGGCTGACCATATCCGGTAGCCCGTCGCCCCGGGCGGCCCGGTTTTTTGCCGCGGGTCACGAATTTTTTCAGGAGGGTGGAAAATATCCATGCCTATTTTTGAGTTTCACTGCACCCACTGCGACAAGGAATTTGAGAAGCTGGTGTTCGGGAGCGATCCGCAGGTGGAATGCCCCTTCTGCGGCCAAAAGGACGTAAAAAAGCTGATGAGCGTTTGCGCCTTCAAGACGGACTACCATAACTTCATGTCCGTCCCTTCCTCCTCTAAGAGCTCCAAGAGCTCCAGCTCCTGCAGCAGCTGTTCGGCCACTTCCTGCAGCTCCTGCGGTTAAGGGTGGTGGCCAGAACCGTTCGCCTTGGTACCCGCGCCAGTCCCCTGGCCCTGGCCCAAAGCCGCTGGGTGGAAAGCCGTTTGCAGGCTCACCACCCCCACATCACCACTGAGCTGGTTATCATCAAAACCACGGGGGACAAGCTCAAGGACGTGCCCTTGGCCAAAGTCGGTGGCAAGGGACTGTTCATTAAGGAAATTGAGGAAGCCCTGCTGGCCGGGAAGGTGGACTTGGCGGTGCACAGCCTGAAGGACATGCCGGCCCAGATGCCGGCGGGCTGCCGGCTGGCCGCGGTGCCCCCCCGGGAGGACTGGCGGGATGCCTTTATTTCTTACCGATACAGTTCCCTTCAGGAAATTCCCCCAGGCGGGCGGGTGGGCACCGGCAGCCTACGCCGCCGGGTGCAGCTTCTGAACCGGCGGCCGGACCTGGAGGTGGTGCATCTGCGAGGCAATGTGGACACCCGCCTGCGCAAGCTCAGGGAGCAGGGGCTGGACGCCATTATCCTGGCCGCCGCTGGCCTGAACCGCCTGGGGCTGGGCCACCTGCCTCGAACCCTGCTGGCAGCCCAGGACATGCTGCCGGCTGTGGGCCAAGGTGCCCTGGGACTGGAAATTCGGGACCAGGATCAGGAGATGCAGGAACTCCTGGCTTTTCTGGACGACCCCCCCAGCCGGCTGGCGGTGAGCGCGGAGAGGGCCTTTCTGGAGCGCCTGGAAGGCGGCTGCCTGGTGCCGGTGGCGGCTTTGGCCGTGGTGCAGGAGGACCGCCTGGAGTTGGAGGCCCTCATCAGCGACCTGGAGGGCCGGCACCTGCTGCGGGAAAGAACCTCCGGGCCAGCCGCGGCGGCTGCCGACTTGGGCCGGTCCCTGGCCGAGCGGCTCCTGGACCTGGGGGGTCGGGAAATACTGTCGCAGATTTATGGCCGGCCCCTGTAGCCCACCTTTTGCCCTTGACTTAACCTTCCTTTAACCATAGAATAAGTGTGTCCGAATTAGGTAAGGGGGGATATGGAAATGCTGGGTCCCCGGGGGATGACCTGGCTGGTCACGATTTTCCTGCTGGCTTGCCTGGCGTTGACGCCGGGTTGGAGCCGCGCCGCTGCTTCCCCTTACGGATATCCTTCCTGGATCATGCCTCTGGCCGCCGATACCTCGCCTATGGAAGCTCAGCTTCTGGGGGAAAAGCCGCATTCTTTTTTACTGTGGTCAGGCAAATCTCCCCTGTCCAAAATCCTGCCCGGGCTCGGCCAAGGGGAAGGCCGAATTCTGAGATTCCCTCGGGACGTGGAATTGCGCATTTCCTTTCTCTACCACAAAGACCAGACGACGCTGAATCCCCCCCGTCCCATCCGC
>JAFDHU010000007.1 GCA_019308625.1 Deltaproteobacteria bacterium | reverse complement strand
GGCTTTTCCCCGGCTGCGCCCGGTGCTGCCGCCGCCGGTATGCCTGATCCAAAATCTCTTGATTCCGTGGAGCCATGACGACACGCCGAATTTACCTGCAGATGAAAGGGATTGCCGAGGCTCGGGAACTGTTTTTCTCGCGGCTGGCCTGGGAAAGCCTGGCGGCCTCGGAGGAAATTCCCACCCTGGCGGCCCGGGGTCGGGTGACCGCGGCTCCGGTATGGGCCCGGTGGTCCTCGCCGGCCGTGCACCTGGCCGCGGCCGCCACCTTCGGGGCTACTCCCGAGCGGCCCAGGCGGCTGGCCTTGGGACGAGAGGCCATCCCCGTCAATACCGGCCATCTCATGCCCCCAGGAGCCGATGCGGTGATTATGGTGGAACATGTGCCCGACCCGGAAGCGGACCCTATCACCGTGGAGGCCCCGGTCTTTCCCTGGCAGAACGTCCGCCGGGTGGGGGAGGACCTGGTGGCCGGGGAAATGGTGCTGCCCGAGGGGGTGGAAATCACCCCCTGGGCCCAGGGAGCGCTCTTGGCCGCCGGGGTGACCCGGGTCACGGTGCGGCGCCGCCCCAAAGTCATCATTATTCCCACCGGAGCTGAGCTTGTCCCCCCCGAGGAGCTGGGCGGGGAGTTGCCGGAGGGACGGCTGCCGGAGTTCAACTCCGTTATTTTGGCCGGCCTAGTGGAGGAGGCCGGTGGGGTGCCCGAAGTCTGGCCCGTGGTCCCGGACGATGCGGCCTCCCTGACCCAGACCCTCAAACGGGCGGTGGCCGGCGCCGAGGTGGTTATCATCAACGCCGGCTCTTCCGCGGGCAGCGAAGACTATACCTATCAGGCGGTAGCCGCCCTGGGAGAAGTACTGGTGCACGGGGTGGCCATGATGCCCGGCAAGCCCACCCTGTTGGGGTTGGTGGAGGGCAAGCCGGTCCTCGGCAACCCGGGCTATCCTGTATCCGCAGTGCTTTCCTTTGAACAGTTCGCCGCCCCCCTGATTGCCGCCCTTTCCGGTCGGCGTCTCACTCCCCGGGCCAGAATCCTGGTTCACCCGTCGCAAAACCTGCCTTCCAAGCCCGGAATTACGGAGTTTGTGCGGGTGACGCTAGGCCGGGTGGGCGAAAAGGTCATCGCCACCCCCCTGCCCCGGGCCGCCGGAGCCATCACTTCCCTGGTGCGGGCCGACGGCCTGCTGGAGGTGCCGGCGTCCAGCGAAGGACTGGAGGAGGACCGCCCGGTTTATGCCGAGCTGCTGGTGTCGCCGGAAGACCTGGAAGGCACCCTGGTGGTGCTGGGCAGCCACGACAACACCCTGGACCTGTTGGCCACCCTGCTGCGCCGCCGGGACCCCCGGCTGCGGCTGTCCTCCGGCCACGTGGGCAGCCTGGGGGGCCTGATGGCCCTGCGCCAAGGCCGAGCCCATCTGGCCGGCTCCCACCTGTTTGACCCGGAGACCAACACCTATAACATCCCTTATCTCCAGAAATATCTGGCGGAAATGCCGCTGAAGCTCATCAATCTGGCTTGGCGGCAACAGGGCCTTATGGTCCAGCCAGGGAACCCCAAAAATATTATCACCATCAGGGACCTTACCCGCCCGGAGGTGCGCTTCATCAACCGCCAGCGGGGGGCAGGCACCCGCATCCTGCTGGATTACCTGCTCAAGGTGGAAGGCCTGGACCCCGCGGCCATTCAAGGCTATGAGCGGGAGGAATACACCCACATGGCGGTGGCCGCCAACGTCAAGTCCGGCACCGCAGACGCGGGGCTGGGGATTCTGGCCGCGGCTCGGGCCCTGGGTCTGGACTTTGTGCCCCTTACACCGGAACGCTACGATTTGGTGGTGCCTGAGGCCACCTTCCACGATGCCCGTTTTCAAACCCTATGGGAAGTCATCCGCTCCCCCGAATTCGCCGCGGCCGCTGCCGCCTTGGGAGGCTATGATCTGAGGGACTGCGGCGCCATTGTCTGGGAGCAAAAATAAGCCGCCACGACTGGACAATCGCACCGGAGTACTTACTCTTTCTTTTAAAATCGGGCTTCCGCTGCGGCGGGAAGACCGCGAAGTATCACCGGTTCGTACGGCCCGCGGGTCCGAAAACTCTGGCCCACTAAATTCACACACTAAGGGCAGGAAGGCCGAGACTCTTGTCCAAATAACGCCAAGGAGGAAGGGAGTGGACCTGAAAGGCACCAAAACGGAAAAAAATCTGCTCACCGCTTTTGCCGGTGAATCCCAGGCCCGGAATCGCTATACCTATTACGCCAGCGAGGCCAGAAAGGCGGGGTATGAGTACATCGCCGCGGTTTTCCTGGAGACCGCGGACAACGAAAAGGAGCATGCCAAGGTCTTTCTCAAATACCTGGCCGCCGACGGCAGCGGCACGGCGGAAATACAGGCCGGGTATCCCTTTCATCTGGGTGACACCCTGACCAACCTGGAGGCCGCGGCCGCGGGCGAAAACTACGAGTGGACCACCATGTACCAGGACTTTGCCCGGGTGGCCGAAGAGGAGGGCTTCCCGGAGGTGGCCGCCTCCTTCCGGGAAATCAGCAAGGTGGAAGCCTTTCACGAAGCCCGCTATCGGGCGTTGATTGAGCACCTGAAAAACGGGACCTTCTTCCGGCGGAACGAAAGCATCAAGTGGCATTGCCGCAACTGCGGCTACGTGGTGGAGGGCCAGGAGCCTTTGGACCCTTGCCCCTCCTGCCGGCATCCCCAGGCTTATTTCGAGCCCCTGGCGGAAAACTACCTCTGACCCCCACGCCGTATGGGAAGGACTGCCTTCAGGGTTGAAAATACTGGGATATTGAGCCCCTTCCCTCAGAGCCAGGTCTCGCTGCCAGTTTCTGGAGGCCGTGGCCAGCTATAGGTCCGACTTCCATATGGTGAGGGCTTAACGAAGCCTCACCAGGCACCAGGCGTCCAGCCGGTGAACTTTGGCCAAGGCTGATTTCCGGTCCTGTTGCAGGCGGCCTTGCACCTCCTGCAGAACCCGGAGGGCCTCTTGGTGGCTGGCCGGTATAGACTGCCAAGCCCGGCGGTTTTCCCGGGAAATCAGGATGACCACGCCCTCAGGAGAACAAGATGACGGCCGGGGCCGCGGGGAACGCCGGGAAACCTGTTCTTGTGCTCCTTTTATCACCGTGAGGCGGGAATCAACTTTCATGAATCTCAACCCTAGTGCCGCAGACCCCGGACAGACCCGGAGGCAAATTTTTTATCGGCTTTTTAGGGGAATTTCTTTAAAATCCCTGACAAACGAGCGGTCTGCCCCAGCGGTACGGCAAAGTTTCTCCCAAGTTGAATGATGCACTTTCTCTTATTGGTATTCCTGGCATACCTGCTGGGCTCCCTGCCCACCGGCCTGCTGGTGGCCCGGGTGATGGGCGGCCCTGACCCCCGCCAGGCCGGCAGCGGCAATGTGGGAGCCGCCAACTTGTATCGCCTCCTGGGGCGCAAGGCTGCAGCCTTCACCCTGGGGGGCGACATACTCAAGGGCACCGTGCCGGTGGCCTTGGCTCTGGTCTGGCTACCGCCCCAGGGGGCCTGGCAGGACACCGCTCTGGCCACCGTTGGCCTGGCTGCTGTACTTGGCCATATATTTCCCCTTTATTTGGGCTTCCGGGGCGGCAAAGGGGTGGCCACCTCCTTCGGGGTGGTGGCGTTGCTCTGTCCCTGGGCCGCTTTTAATCTGCTTATCGTTTATATAATCACCCTGACCCAAACCCGGATTTTCTCCGTGGCCGCCCTGCTCTGCGCCTGGCTGCTGCCCATGGCGGTGGGGTTGTTCTCCGGGTCCAAGGCTTACATTTTCCTGGCCGGCATCCTCTCCGGCCTGATTTTATGGAAGCATCGAGAAAACCTGGACCGGCTGTTCAAAGGCGAGGAACCGCGTTTTTGACTTCTGTGCAAGCTGGCGGCCCCACCCTGCTCGGAGGGCTGCACCCTTCTCCGGAACAGCTCCCGGTTGCGGAAAGATTATTTAAATGGAGGCGGCGATGCTGGTAAGAGACTGGATGACCCCGAACCCTATCACCATTTCTGACGACACGTCCATGATGAAGGCCATCTACCTGATGAAGCAGAACCGCTTCCGGCGGCTGCCGGTGCTGCAGGGGGACAAGCTGGTGGGCATCGTCACGGACCGGGACCTCAAGGAGGCCTCGCCCTCCAAGGCCACCACCCTGGACGTGCACGAGCTGTACTATTTACTGGCGGAGCTTCAGGTAAAAGACATTATGACCCCGAACCCCATAACCGTGTCCCCGGATGACACGGTGGAGGAGGCCGCTCTGCTGATGCTGCAAAACACCATCTCCGGCCTGCCGGTGGTGGACGACCAGAGCCGGGTGGTGGGCATCTTGACCCAGTCCGATGTCTTCCGGGCCTTTGTGCATATCACCGGCATCCAGCAGGGGGGAGTGCAGTTTGCCCTGCGGTTGGAGGACCGGCCCGACGTCATCAAGGAGGTGATTGACCTGTTGCGGGCCCGGGGCGCCCGCTTTGTCAGCCTGCTTACTTCTTACGCCTTCGCTCGGGAGGGGTTCCAGGACATCTATATCCGGGTGAAGGACATGGACTCCGAGGCAGTAGCTGCCGCCAAGACGGACCTGGCCGGCCGTTATGAGGTCCTCTACGTTATCAGTACTGAGCCCTGAAATCCGGCCAAGCCGCTTGGTCCCCCTAACCCGGTGCGGGGTCTCTTTTCGGGTATTGTCCCGGTCCCAGCGAAAAAAGGCCGTTAGGGTCAAGTACTCCCGGCCGGGCCACCACCGGGACTTCTCCCCCTTCCTCACATAACCCTCTTCCTCCCCTTTATCCGCTTGCCAGCATGAGTCCTGCTTGAACATCACCGGGCGAGTTTTGCGGGCCAGGCTGAACAAGCCGCCAACTGACCTCTGGCAGAATGTGACGCGGATTGATGCGATCCCGGTACCGCTGGACCAAAGTCAGCATCTCTATTAGGGTTTCGGTGGTAAGGTAATGGGGCTTAAGCCCCAGGGACAGAAGGCCGGTGTGAGTGGGATTGTAGTAGTGCTCCTCTGCTTCCTTGCGGGGGTTGGGAAGGTGATTGATTTCCACCTGTAGCCCCAGCTCTTTGCCGGCCTCCTGGGTCTTGCGGGCCAAATCATTCACCGTAAAGGTTTCCACAAACTGGTTGAAGACCCGATACTGACCTGGAGAGGGAGGATTGAGCAGGGCCAGTTCCACACAGGCCAGGGTGTCCTTAATGTTCAGGTAGCCCCGGGTCTGCCCCCCCTTGCCGTACACCGTTAAAGGAATGCCGGCCACCGCCTGCACCAAGAATCGGTTCAGCACCGTGCCGAAGATGGCGTCGTAGTTGAAAATGGGGGCCAGGCGGTCGTCCAGGAAGGAGCCATTGATTTCCAGGCCGTACACCGGACCCTGATTCAGGTCGGTCACCCGGATGTCCCACATCCGACAATAAAAATACAGCATGTCGCCGTCCTGGGACTTGGTGAGATGGTAAAAGGAGCCGGGACATTTGGGGTATAGGAAGGTGTGTTTGCGGCCCTTGTATTCCACCTCCAGATAACCCTCCTCAATGTCAATGTTGGGGGTGCCGTAAACCCCCATAGTGCCCAGCTTGACAATGTGACAGGCGGGGTCGGTTTCTGCCACCGCATGGATTAAGTTGAGGGTGGATACCAGATTGTTAATGAGGGTGAAGGCCGCGGCCTCCCGGTTCAGCATGGAGTAGGGGGCGGAAGGCTGTTCGGCGTAATGCACCACCCCCTCCGGAGCAAATTCCCGGAAGACCCTGGCGATAAAAGGATAGTGGCAGACATCCCCGATCTCCACCCGGATGGAATAACCTGTCAGGGCTCGCCACAGCTCAGTGCGCTGGTGCAGGTTGGGCACCGGCAGCAGCGGTTCGCAGTTGAGCTCAGTGCAGACCTTGCGCCGGAAATAGTTGTCCACCACCATCACTTCATGGCCTTTTTGGGACAGGTGCATGGCCGTGGGCCAACCCAGGTAACCGTCGCCTCCCAGTATCAGCACACGCACAGTCTCCCCTCCTTTCTTCAGCCCAAGCGGGCGGCCGCCAGCCCCACCAGCTTCTCGGGAGCCTGATCCGGCTGGAATTCAACCGCCCGGGAGTCGCTCAGAAACTCCTTCAGGACGTCGTGCTCCAACAAGAATTTCTTGATTTCCTCCACGGTCAGGGACCTCTCCTGGGAGGAAATATAGGGCCGGTGCACCGGCCGGGAGGCCTCGCCTGGATAGGCATAAGTGATATTCTGGTAGAAGCTTTTAAGGGCCGGCAGGATGACAAACATACGGCTTAACTCCACCGTGCGTCCCATCTCTTCGGCGCTGAGCAGCTCTTCATAGAGCTTTTCCCCGGAGCGGGCCCCGATGAACTGGATTTCCACCTCCCGGGGGTCCAGGCCGTAGGCGGGCGCCAGCAGTTCAATCATGGCTTGGGCCAAGTCCAGAATGCGCATGACCGGCATCTTGGTCACAAACACCTCGCCGCCGCAGGCCAGCATGCCGGCCTCCATCACCAGCCGGGCCGCCTCCTCAAGGGTCATGAAAAACCTGGTCATTTTGATGTCGGTGACCGTCAGCGGCAACCCCCGCCGGAGCTGCTCCGCAAATATAGGGACCACCGAGCCCCGGGAGCCGATTACGTTGCCGAACCTGACGCTGGAAAAGGCTTGGCGGCCGTTGGCATTGACAATGTTGGCCGCGGTCATCAGGCGCTCCCCCATCAGCTTGGAGGTGCCCATGACGTTGGTGGGGTTCACCGCCTTGTCGGAGCTGGTGAAGATGACCCGCTCCACCCGCTGGCACATGGCCGCCTGGATGATGTTTTTCACTCCCAGGATGTTGGTCTGGATGGAGTCAAAGGGGTTGTATTCCGACAGGGCCACGTGCTTGAAGGCCGCGGCGTGAAACACCACATCCACCCCGGCACACAGATTTTCCATTTTGCGGGCGTCGCGCACGTCCCCCAGGTAGACATTCACTTTCCGGGTGTGGCGATAGTGCTCCCCCAGCAGAAACAGTTCGGTTTCATTGTTGTCCACTGCTCGAATCTCCGCGGGACCACAAGCCAGCAACTGCCTGACCAGCTCCCGGCCCACGGAGCCGGCGGCTCCGGTGATGAGGATTACTTTTCCCTGGTAAAAGGCTTGCATGGCGGCTACCCCAATTGAGCTTTATGGTTTTGGCCGGCCTGACCGGAGCCGGGGCCTTCCCCTTCCCTCCCCCCGACGTAGTTCTCATAATACTTGGTGGAGTAATAGTAACCGTACCCTCCCAACCCGTTGCTGTCGACCTGGTTCAGAATGATCCCCAGCAGCGGGGCCTGAACCTTGGAGAACAACTGACAGGTCAGGCGGCCAGCCTCCCGGGGGGTGGCGTGGTGCTTCATCACCAGCAGGACGCCGTCCGCCAGCCGGGAGAGGACCCGGGCATCGGCAAACCCCAAGGCCGGAGGGGTGTCAATGACAATGCTTTGAAACTGCTGCGCCAGTTCCAGCAGCAGTTGCCGGAAAGCCTCGGAATTCAGGAGCTCCGCCGGGCTGGGGGGCACCGGCCCCGCGGGAATGAGGTACAGGTTGGGCACCTGGGTGGGCCGGAGAATTTCTTCCCGCCCCTGTTGCCCGGCCAGATAGTTGGTCAAACCGGGCTGGCCGGGCACCCGGAAAACCTGATGCAATCTGGGCTTGCGCAGGTCGCAGTCCAGCACCGCCACTTGGCGGCCGTCCAGGGCCAGGGATGCAGCCAGGTTGGCGGCAATGGTGGACTTGCCCTCCTGGGGGCTGGGACTGGTAACAATAATCGTTTTTGGGGGGCCGCCTGCCGCCGAAAGCATCAGGGAGGTGCGCACCTGCCGGAAGGCCTCGGACGCCACAGAACGCGGCTGATTCAGCACCACCAACTCTGGTCGGTCTCTGTTCCAGGCCAAGGCCCGGTCAGGGCTCCCCCGGAAAGGCAGGCGGCGCAGCCATTGCTCGCTACCAGGCAGGGGGAAATGGTGATGGCGGGCAGCAGCACCGTTTTCGGCAAGCAGGGGAATCAGCCCCAGGGAGGGCACCTGGCAGACCCGCTCCACCTCTTCTGCGGTCTTTAGGGTGTCGTCCAGGTACTCGGCCAGAAAAGCCGCGCTCAGCCCCAGACACAGGCCGATGACCCCGGCCAGGGACAGAAACAGCCCCTTCTTGGGCAGATAGGGCTCGGCCGGGAGATCGGCCGAGTCAATGACCGCCACATTGCTGGGCACCATGGTGCTGGCCACCGTGGTCTCCTTCATGCGGGCCAGCAGCGCCTGATAAAGCTGCTCGGTGGTCTGGGCGTCCCGTTTGAGCATCTGAAAGTCCACTAGGTGCTGCTGGAGGGTGGCCATCTTCTCCTTCTGGGCGTTGAAGGCTTCGCTCAACAGGTTTTCTGTTCTCTTGGCCGCCTCATAATCCGCCTTGACCGCTTGGCAGATGCGCTGAATTTCCCGCTTAAGGCGGGTCCGCAGTTCCCGCAGCCTGGCTTCCTCGGCCTGCATCTCCGGATGGCCGGGCAGGTAAATTTGCCGCAAGCGGGCGGTCTTGGCGGTCTGGGCCACCAGCTCCTGTCTCAAGGCCAAAACTAGGGGGTTGTTGGTAATCAGGGGCGCCTCCGGGCCTTTTTCCTCAATTTGCCGGTACTGGGCCTCCTTGGCCATGCGCTCGGACTGGGCCTTGGTCAGCAGGGCCCCCAATTCCAGGTACTTGCGCACAATGACGTTGTCCTTGTCCTCCAGGGCGAAGAAATCTGACTTCTGGCCGAATTCATAAAGCTTCCGCTGCGATTCCTGGACCCGGGCGGCCAGACGCTGCAATTGCTTCTCCAGCCAGGTCTTCACCAGGGCGAAGGACTCCATGCGGCGGTCTATAGCTAACTGGACGTACTCCTGGGCCATGGCGTTGGCCACCTTCTGGGCCAAGGCCGGGTCCGAGGCCTGGAAGGAGACCTCCACCAGGTAAGAGTCCTTGACCGGATTGATGATCAGCCTTTTTTGAAAGAGCTCCAGCAAATCACTCTTGAGCTGCTGGGGCGGCGGCGGGGGGTCGCCCTCGCTCAAATGGCTGAAGTCGGGATGGCTTTTGAGGTTCAAAGACTCAATAATCCGCCAGGCCAGGGAGCGACTTCCCAGGATGCGCACCTGGGTTTCCTGAAATTTGGTCAGCTCCTGTCCCCCCTTCAGGGCGGCCCAGGGGTCGTTTTCCCCCATCTGGGCCACGGTGCTGTCCTGAGTAATCTGGAGCAGGGCCGTGGCCCGGTAGATAGGGGTCATGAGAAACACGGCCGCCGCGGTCACTAGCACCGCCCCCAGAAGGAAGCCGGCAATCCATCGCCAGCGCCGGGCCAGGATGTGCAGGTATTCCCGAAGAGGCGCCCGGTCGGCCGGTAAGGCCTCGTAGATTTCAAAATCCCGGAGCGCCGCCCCGGAAGGAGGAATCACCAGGGGAGCACGAAAATCCTTGGACATGGACGTATTCCTTTTAAATGCGCAGGAATCGCGGATTGGGGCCCCGGGCTTCAGTTGGGGGCAAAACGGTAGGCCCCGCTCATCGCACCGGGCAGCAGTTCCTTGAACACAAACAGGGCCTTTCTTAACCGGCTTTCTCCCACCACCACCACATCATTGTCTTTTAGGGGTATGTCAGTTTCCTCCCGGGCCATCACCTTGTTCAGATTGCGCCGGAAGGTGCGGGCGGTGCCGTTTTCATCCAGGCGCAGGACCTCCACCTGCGGGGTGGCCAGGACCGGGTCCAGGCCTCCCGCCAAGGCCACGGCCTGGGTCAGGGTAAGGTTGTCCTTTACCGGCACGGCCCCCGGCCGGCGGACTCCACCCATCACGTAGGCATGCCCGGCAAAGGGGACAAAAATTACGTCTCCGTGGTGAATGGGGATGTTAAGTTCCGGGTTGCCCGCCTGCAGGAGCCGGCGCAAATCAATGACGATGGTCTCGGTGCGATAGGATCGCCGGCTCTCCGCTTTGGTCACCGGCCGGCGCCGGATGATGTGGACTTTGTCCCCGGCTTGGGCCCCGGGCTTGTCCTGGAGCCCGCCAGCCAAGGCCAGCATCTCCAGCAGGGTGCGGGGGCCGATCATTTCATACTGTCCGGGGCGGTCCACCGCTCCGGTCACTGCCACCCGCTGATGGCGGTGTTCCTTCACCCTCACGCTGATCTGGGGATGGCGGAGATATTCCGACCCATAGGCCTGCACCAGGCGGTTCTCTATCTCCCGGGGGGTGAGGCCGGCCACCGCCACTTCCCCCACCAGGGGGAGGCTGATGGTTCCCTGACCGTTCACCCGCACTTGCCGGTTCAGGTTGTCCTGGCCGAACACCCGGACCTCCAGGAGGTCTTCCGGGCCCACCTGATAGCCCCGGTAATCCACCTCAGCGGTGCGGCCGGCCTGAGCCAGAGACTGTAGCCGCCACAAAACCTTCTGGTTCCGGCCCTCCTGGGGGAGCGGTATCTGAGACGGTTTCAAGTAAGCACTGGAGCCTCCGCACCCCGCCCCTGCCAGGAGCAGAACAACCACGACCCATCTCACCAGATGACCTCTGCTTTTCCGGTTCATCGCCCTTACCTTCTTTAGCCAGATATTTACCGGCCCTCGAGAAATCGGTTTCGGCCCCGACCTTCCCCTCCCCTTTGCTTACCTCTGGTTTTTCCCGCCCGCCCTTTTTTAACCTTCCTACCCGCCAAAGCTTCCAAACAATTACTGAAGTATGCGGGTTTGCCACCCTGGGGAGGCAAACAGGAGCCGCCCCCGCCGTTCACGAAGCTGTTCGGTTGCCTGGTGAAGGAACTTTAAGGGAATTTCACTTGCCTGAAAATTTTTTGAGTAAAATTGGGAAACCCTCGGGAAAACCAGGGGAAGCAGGAGGGCCCCGGGGTTAGATCGCGGGAAACTGCTTTTTTTTGGCCGGATAATGTGGTAAAGGTTTTGATAAGGAGTCCGGCAGCTTTAGAGACGCCCATGTCCTATTGCAGTCAGTGTGAACTGGTTCACGGAGAGGAACATCGCTTTTGTCAGCGATGCGGCCAGATTCTTAAGCGGGTGCCGCCTTCCCCCCGGGCCTGTCCCCGGTGCGGAGCCCTGACTTATCCCGGCCAGAAGTTTTGCACCGACTGTGGCCTGCCGCTCAAGGCCCTGCCGGCGGAGGATGAACCCGCCGCCCCCAGACGGCCCCCCGTGTTTTACCCCCGCAGCGACAAACGCCCCACCCGCCGGCGGCGTCCCGGTTTGGCCTTCCTGGTGGTTTTTCTTATCTTTTTGGGCGCGGCCGGTTTTTACGGCTGGCGGTATTTAATAAAAAGCCCGGCCACTCCTGCCATATCCGGGGCTTCCGCCCCCAAGGAGGATCTGCGGCGGGAAGTGGAGCGGGTGGCCGAAAAGATCCGGGCCGCTCATATCAACGAGGACATCAACAAGTTCCTGCATTGTTATTCCCCCTCCTATCCCAATCTGGGAGGTTTGGAGAACCAGATTCTGCAGTTGTGGAAAAAATATGACATTAAAGAGGTGTCTTACCGGATCAGCGAAGTGACGCGGCTGGGGGACCGTCAGGCCCAAGCCTTGCTGGTGTGGAATATCCAGGTTTATGATCCCCAGACTCATGACTATATGCTGCTCCGGCCGGCCTACCGGATTACCCTGGAGAAAACCGGGGACGGGTGGAAGATCCGAGAGAGCCGGGAAGAGGGCGGATAGCGAGGTGCAAGGGGTGAAGCTGGCTGGTCGCTGGGCAATGGGATTCGCCTTGTTGGTTGTGCTGGCTATGGTTGTGGGCTGCGAGGCTTTTCTGCCGCCGCCCCCGCCGCCTCCGGCCCCGCCTCCGCCGGTGGTGGCCCCGCCGCCCCCCAAGCGGCAGACGCTGTACGTCAACGCCACCCGCCTGAACCTGCGGGCCTGCCCGGGCATGGACTGCCCCAAGATCGCCACCTTAGAGCAAAATGAGGAGGTGGAAAAGGTGGCTGAGGCCGAAGACTGGGTGCAGGTGGTGGTCAAACGGGACGGCAGCGTGGGTTGGGTGGCCTCCCGCTATCTGTCGGACCGGCCGGTGGGCCCGAAGGCCGCGCCCGCTGCCCCCGCGGTCACCCCGGTGCCCCCGGGGGCGCCTACTCCCGAAGTGGCCCGGCCTGAGCGGCCGCCGGCTCGGGAAGCAACTCCCGCCCCCAAACCCGCGGAGACTTACCTGCCGCAACCAGCCCCCAAGCCGGCCGAGGCGGCCGAACCGGAACCGGCTGCGCCCCCTCCGCCCAAGCCTTCTGTGTCCGAACCCGCCGCTCCGGCGACGCCCGCCCCGGCGGAAGAACCTGCCCCGGTGGAAAAGCCGGCCCCGGCCCAACCGGAGCCCAAGGAGAAAATCCGCATCATGTAAGGGCGGGCAGGATCTTCGGTTTGTTCGCCGGGAAGGTGCAACTGGGGGAGAGACTGGTTCCAGCCTTCAGTCTGTCTGAAGCCATAACCAGAGCACTGCCCCGGCCCGGACCTTGTCCCCAGCCATTCAATGGTCTGCCCCGACCGGTTTCCCTGGCTCTGTAACTGATTGTTGTTCTTTTCTGAGAATTCGGTAAGATTCTTATTGGATTTCTGACGGGTTTTTCACCTTGGGCTGCGGGATGAGGCCCTGGACTGGCCGCGGTCCGGTATCCAGCCTGTACCTGACAGCCGGATTTTTTATCTGGAAAAGAGCTGCCTCACCTCAAAAAGTAAGGGTTTCCCGTGCCCCAGCCCCGTGTTTTGCTCACCGGTGCTGCTCCGGAGGAGATGGAGAGCCTTGCCAGTCTGCTCGCCGGCGGCGGATACCGGGTGGAGCGCTGCCCCGCGGAAGAGGCCTGGGATTGCTGCCAAGCCAGCCTCCCGGATCTCCTGCTGATTGTGGACCAAGCCCCGTTTACGGGCGAGCTCCTCCGCCGGCTGAGGGGCCATCCGGCCACCGGTCAGATTCCCGTTCTGGTGGCCTTGACCCGCTTCACGGAAAGCGCCGCGGCCCAGGTTTTGGGATGGGGGGCGGATGAATTCTTGGTGCCGCCCTTTCAGCCCCAGGAGGTACTGGCCCGGGTGGCGGTGCTGCTCAAGCTACATCGCGACCGGCGGATGCTGCTGAGCTCCCGGGAGGACTTCACCCGCCTTTTCCGGGAAAATCCCCAACCCCTCTTCTATTGTGACCGCCAGGGGGAGCGATGTCATCTCAATCCGGCTTTGCGGCGGCTGTTGGGCTATCCTGACCAAGAGGACACCCCGGTGGCCGCGGACCACCTTTTGTACCGCGAGGAAGACCGGCTGCGGTTTCAGCAACTTCTGAGCGAAACTCCTCCGGAGGGACACATCAAACTGAAACTGCGCAGTCGTGCGGGCCAGCCGGTGATCGTGCTGGTGAATGACCTGGCCCGGAACCAGGCCGGGGCTCACAGCTTCCAGGTGCAGCAGGTGGGTCCCGTCTCCCCCCTCAAGAAGGCCCTGAAAACCCTGGTGGAGAATTTCCTGCCCGCGGCCCGAGACTATCTGGCCCTCCTGTCCATGACCCCCCTTTTGGGAGGGCGTTATGAA
>JAFDHU010000286.1 GCA_019308625.1 Deltaproteobacteria bacterium | reverse complement strand
CCCCTTGGTCTGCTGCAACAGCCGCTCCAGCCGTTCGGCCCGCTCCCAGGTGTCATCCGGCAGGAAGATGAACTCGGGCATGAGCCGCAGAATCCGCGCCCGGGCCACCTCCTGCTTGATGAAGCCCAGGGCCCTGTCCAGGGCCGCGGCCACCTCGTCGGCATTCACCCCCGTCCGGATCACATAGAACACCTTGGCCTGCTTGAGATCCGGGCTCATGTCCACCTCGGTGATGGTCACCTCGTGAAGGCGCGGGTCCGCGGACTTGTAAAGCAAAATGGAGGCTAGGGATTCCCGCAGCAGTTCGGCGACCCGGACGGGACGTTTGGCGGTGGGGGGCTTCAGCCGCATAACGACTTCAGCCTTCCAGGTAACAGATTTCCACCTGGGAGTCTATGACTTCCGCCAGGTGCTGGCTTTCCATGAACCGCATGATCTGATCCAGACCCTACCAGGGCTATCCCGATTTGGGCCCGCTGCCACTTGTCGTGGTCCTCCACTTCAGCAATGGCCGCATCAAACCGGTGCTTGACCCTCTCAATCAGACTGCGCACCACCTTGCGTTTGCCTTTCAGCGAATGATTATCGTGCAGCATGAGAGTAAGGCGGGCCACCGCGACAACCATGATGCGCTCCGTTCGCCGGCCATGAGCTATCAGCCGTCAGCCGGCAGCTTGCAATGGTTTTCCTGCCGATATATCCCCGCGGCACCTCTTTAAAGGAGGCGAACCGTTTTCACTCCTTAGGCTCCCGGGGGCCCGGGCCGGGCAGTTCGGGCTTTACCTTCTCTTGCACGTAGGCTTCAATGACGTCCCCCACCTGGAAGTCGTCAAATTTGTCCAGGCCGATGCCGCATTCGTAGCCGGAGGCCACCTCTTTCACGTCGTCCTTGAAGCGCTTGAGGGAGGCCAGCTTGCCGCCCTCGAAGACCACCTGCCCCTGGCGTTTCACCCGAGCCAGGGCGTTGCGCTCTATCCTGCCCTCCAGCACCATGCAGCCGGCCACCTTGCCGACTCTGGCGATGTGGAAGACTTGGCGCACTTCGGCCTGTCCCAGCAGCCGCTCTTCAATTACCGGCTCCAGCAAGCCCTCCAGGGCCGCCTGGATGTCGTTCAACAGGTTGTAGATGATGTCGTAGAACCGCATGTCCACCTGTTCGGACTCGGCCAGGGACTGGGCCTTGGCGTTGGCCCGCACATTGAACCCTACCACAATGGCTTCGGAGGCCGAAGCCAGCATAACGTCGCTTTCGGTGACCTCGCCGATGCCGGAGTGAATGATGCTCACTCTGATTTCCTCGGTGCCCAGTTCGGTCAGGGCCTTGGTCAGGGCCTCAATGGAGCCGTGCACGTCCGCCTTGAGCACCACCTTGAGTTCCTTGACCGCGCCGGCCTTGATCTGCTGGTAGAATTTCTCCAGGCTCACCTTGGTCATACGAGCCAAGGCCGCCTCCCGCTGCTTCTGCTGCCGCATCATGGCAATCTGCTTGGCCTTGCGCTCGTCTTCCAGCACCTGGAACTCATCCCCGGCCTCGGGCACGCCGCTGAAGCCCTGCACCTCTACCGGCAGGCCCGGGGTGGCCTTGGTCACCCGGTTGCCCAGGTCATCAAACATGGCCCGCACCCGGCCGTACTGGGTGCCGCAGACAAAATAGTCGCCCTGCTTCAGGGTGCCTTTCTGGACCAGCACGGTGCCCACCGGGCCCCGGCCCTTGTCCAGCCGGGATTCCACGATGCGCCCGTGGGCCGGGATATCCCGAGGCGCCTGCAGTTCCAGGAGCTCCGCCTGCAGCATGATCTTCTCCAGCAGGTCGTCAATGCCTATCTTCTGCTTGGCGGAGACCTCGGCAAAGAGCACGTCGCCGCCCCATTCCTCCGGGACCACGCCGATGTTGGCCAGCTCCCGCTTCACCCGCTCCGGGTTGGCATTGGCCTTGTCAATCTTGTTGACCGCCACCACCAGGGGCACCCCCGCAGCCCGGGCGTGGTTGATGGCCTCCAGAGTCTGCTCCATGACCCCGTCGTCGGCGGCCACCACCAGCACCACCAGGTCGGTGACCTGCGCGCCCCGGGCCCGCATGGCGGTGAAGGCCTCATGCCCCGGAGTATCCAGGAACACCACCTCCCCCCGCCCTGGCAGGGTCACGTGGTAGGCGCCGATGTGCTGGGTGATGCCCCCGGCCTCGGCCTCAGTGACCCGGGTCTGACGGATGGCGTCCAAAAGCGAGGTCTTGCCGTGGTCCACGTGGCCCATGATGGTGACCACCGGCGGCCGGGGAGCCAGTTCACCGCCCTCCTGGGCCACTTCGGCCAGGAGGTCCTCTTCCAGCACCTCGGCCCGTTCCACTTCAAAGCCGAACTCGCTGGCCACCAGCGCCGCAGACTCATAGTCAATGGGATAGTTGATGTGGGCCATCACCCCCATGCTCAGCAATTGCTTGATTACCTCGCTGGATTTGATGCCCATGCGTTTGGCTAGTTCGCCCACGGTGATGGATTCGCCCACCTTGACCCGTCGTTTGATGGCCTTGGGCACCGTGAGTTCGGCCCGGGCCACTTTCCTGACGGCCTTCCGCAGGCCTTTCCTTCGGGCCGGAACACCTCTTCCCTCGCCCTCGGCATACAGTTCGGCCCGCTCAAAAACTTCGCGTTTCCTCAAGGGCTTGCCTTTGGGAGGCAGCTCCACCACCTCCACCCGCTTGCCTTTCTTCTTGGGTTTGGCCTCGGGCTTCTTCTCTTCACGGGGGAATACGGCTGCCAATTCCGGGGAGACCTCTCCCTCTGCCATGGGGGCGGCTTCCGCCGGGGGTTCGGGGGCCGGAGTCGCGGGCTCCGTGGGCAGGCTGATAATCCGGGCCGGCGTCTCCTTTTTCTTGGGCTTGCGTAGCCGCTTGACCGGCTGGGGCTCCACCGCGGCAGGAGGGACTGCGGCCGCCTCGCCCTCAGGCGCCAGGCTTTCCGGAGGCGTGGCTGCCTCGGTGGGGCCGCCCGCGGCTTCGGCGGCCGGCGCGGCGGCTTCCGGGGCCGCCGTCGGCTCCGGGGCCGGG
>JAFDHU010000285.1 GCA_019308625.1 Deltaproteobacteria bacterium | reverse complement strand
AGCGCTGTGGGCAACAGCACGTAAAATGTCAGTTTATGCCGCAGGCAGGTGAAGCGAAACAATCTTGTTCCTTCTTACTCGGACAGTTTCAGTAAAGTACCGCGTTCCAGGGCACCCTTTAAAGTCCGGGTCAACAGGGCGTAGCTGGCAAAAAGATATATCACGCATTGGGCAAAGCCATAAAGCAGGGGATGGGGGGAGAGCAGGGGAAAATCATAAAAATGCCGGTAATAATCAAGAAAATAGGTCAGGGGGATGAGCTGCGCCGCCTCCCGGGCCCCCACTGGCAGGATGCTCACCGGATAATACATGCCGCACAGCAGCAAAATCAAATAGGAAAAGGCCCAAGCAGTCACCTCGGCCCGGTGGCCGAAGCGCAGCACCAGGATCAGTACTACGATGCCGATGATCACTGCATTGAAAAAGAGCCCTCCCAGAAAGGCCAGCAAGCCCCAGAAACCGGGCCGGGTCAGATCCATATCAAAGAGCCACATGCCCAGCACCCCCATGACGATGAACACCAAGAACCCCCGGGCAATGCCCACCAGGCCGGCTCCCAGCAACAGGTGGCTCAGGTGCACCGGGGCGATGAAGGGGTGCTTCAAACTCTTGGACCAGACATCATAGAGGAGCGAGTAAGAGATGTCCAGTTGAGCAATCTGGACAGTGTTCATGGCCACCGCGCCGATGAGGATGAAGCTCACCGTGGCCGGATCCAGCTTCAGGAAGCGGGTCAGCAGCCCCACCGAGAAGATGGCCACCCCCGGCCAGAAAAGCATCTCGAAGACCGCGAACACGTTGCGCAGGTTGACCAGCAGACTGCGGGCCGCGAAGGCCCACACCTTGTAGAAATTAATGGGTGATTTCACGGTACAGCTCCTCCAGGTCAACTTCCTTGAGCTTGACCTGGCGGATTTCCCCGGAGGCGCGGGAGATGACCGCCATGATGTCGGCCAGCCGGGTTTCCGCCCGATCCACCACCAGATGCACCCGGGAGTCTTCCACCTGGTGTCTCAGCACCCCGGGCAGCCGGCTGTAATCCAGGGGGGCCGGCCGGTCTTTGAATTCCAGACTGAGATGATCCCCCAAGCCCAGGCGGGCTTGCAGCTCGCTTATCCTGCCGTGGGCTAGCAGCCGCCCGTCCTTTAAAAAGGATACCTCGTCGCACAACATTTCGGCTTCCCGGAGGTTATGAGTGGTAACCAGGATGGTGATGCCGGTCTCCCGGTTGAGTCGGAGAATCTCCTCCCGGATGTGCTGGGCCATGATGGGGTCCAGCCCGGTGGTGGGCTCGTCCAGAAACAGCAGTTCCGGGGAGTTGATGAGGGTTTTGGCCAAGGCCAGGCGCTGTTTGAGGCCGGTGGAGAGATTCTCAAACTTTACCCGGCGATGGGACCTTAAATCAAACAATTCCACCAGTTCATCAATGCGATTCTCCAGGGCTCGGCCTCCCAGGCCATAGAGACGGCCACAAAATCGCAAGCATTCTTCCACGTTGAGATACCACAGGAAGTGGGCACTGCTGGAGGCCAGATTGATGCGCTCCCGGATGGCGTGGGCTTCCCGGACCACATCCCGGCCCAGCACCCGGGCCCAGCCGGCATCGGGCAAAAGCAAGGTGCAGAGAATGGAAATCAGGGTGGTCTTGCCGGCACCGTTGGGCCCCAAGATACCGAAAATGGCCCCGGTGGGCACCTCCAGGGCCACCTCAAGGAGCACCGGTTTCCTGGGCTTGAGGAAGCCGGTGCGGAACGACTTGCAAAGTCCCTGGGCTTCAATGGCCGGTGGCATGAGTTGGATTTCTCTGACACAAGGGGGCCCGGGCCGCGGCCCTCAAGCCCCCTCTGCCTGAAGTGTAACAAAAGCAAAGCGGCTTGCAAAGTTACCGAAGGTGAAGTAAATTGGCCACATGGACCAGGAGGAGCGGGTCGTCAACCCCCGGCGCCAGGTGGAGGACCAGGGTCTGGAGATGGGCCTCAGGCCCCGGACGCTGGAGGAGTTCGTGGGCCAGGAGGAGGTGCGCCGGAATCTGGCCATCGCCATCGCCGCGGCCCGGGGCCGGGGCGAGGCCCTGGACCACATCCTGGTGCACGGTCCCCCGGGTCTGGGCAAGACCACCCTGGCGCATATCATCGCCCAGGAAATGGGCGCCGGCATCAAAGCCACCTCCGGGCCGGTGATTGAGCGCTCCGGGGATCTGGCGGCCATCCTCACCAACCTCCGGCCCCGGGACGTGCTGTTCATTGACGAAGTGCACCGCCTGCCCACCGTGGTGGAGGAAATACTTTATCCGGCCATGGAGGATTTCCGCCTGGACCTGATCATCGGCCAGGGTCCCGGCGCCCGCACCGTCAAACTGGAGCTGCCCCGCTTCACCCTGGTGGGGGCCACCACCCGGGCCGGGCTGCTCACCCCGGCCCTGCGGGACCGCTTCGGGCTGATGCTGCGGGTGGACTTCTACCGGCCCGAGGAGCTGGTGCATATCACGCTGCGGGCGGCCCAGGTTTTGGGAGTGGAGATCGACGAGGAGGGCGCCTGGGAAATCGCCCGGCGCTCCCGGGGCACACCCCGCATCGCCAACCGGCTGTTGAAAAGGGTGCGGGA
>JAFDHU010000284.1 GCA_019308625.1 Deltaproteobacteria bacterium | reverse complement strand
GGACCACACCGGTTGTCCGCCCATATCCCTGGACTTGAGTCCAGGGGCCAGGAGCACCACCCAGGTGCGGGGCGGGGGGGATTTCAGATAGTCGGGAACTGCCTGAAGGGACTCAGGGGGGCAGGCCTCCACCCGGCGCAGGATGAGAAGCTGGCCTGAGCCCCACAAGGAGGCGTTGCGGGCCTGGGCCAGAAAATCCTCCAGAGACACCTCCGGGGCCGTCTGGAAGACCTTGTGTGGGGCTTCGCCGGCAGCTTCCGCCAAGGCACCCTCCAGCCGCCGGAGGGCCCGCTCCATGAGGAACTCCTCCTCCCCGACCGAAGAAGAGATAGAGCGGCCGGATAGAGCGCTGTTTTATATGGCGTTCCAGAAGGGGATGGGACATGGCAAGGGTTTTCGGTTTTCCATTTTCGGTTGTTGGTTATAGTCCGGCGGCTTCATGGGAAATCAGCGCAGACGTTGGAATTCTTCTTTATCTCTGCAATCTCAGATTAAAACTCACAGCACCAGCAGAAAGCACCAGCAGAATCTTGTCCAGCACCCGGCGGGACAAGGTGGCCGCGCCCCGGCGGATGCTCATGGCCCGGGTGGCCTCGCCCAGGTGGTAGTTGGGGCTCACCACATAATCCTCGGCCAACACCTCCGTATCCTTCCATATAATTTTGCCGGTCTTGCGGTTCTTCAGGCGGAGCTCCACCCGGATGGTGACCTTGCGCACCAGGGAGCGGTCAATGTCAAAGAAGGCCACAGACGAATGCTCCAGGGAGGCCACCCTGCCCTCCAGCACTAGGTCGGCCTCCTCCTCCCGGGGCACCACCCGCACCGCTCCGGACCTGGCAAAGGTCTCCGCAAAGGCCCTGGCAAACACCGCCTCCAGGCCCACCTCGGTGGAGCGGTTGCCGAACAGGGGAATGGCAATGGTGGGCGCCTCACGGCTCATGGCCGCGGGGCTTCCCACCGGCCGGTAGCCGCAGCCCCAGAGGGCCAGGGCCAAAAGGGCCAGGACCGGCAACCACATTTGCTTCAGTAAACTCCGGGCCATCCGCCAAAGCTTTGGGGCCGGCAAGGAAAAACCAGCCGGCCCTTTGGTTCAGGTGACGATATTGACCAGTTTCCGGCGGGCCAGGACGATGCGTCTGGGCTCGCCCTGGAGCCACTTTTGCACCGCCGGGTCCTTAAGCGCCAGGTTTTTCAGTTCCTCATCGGTGGCGGACACCGGCGCGGTGAGACGGCTGCGCACTTTGCCGTTCACCTGCACCACCAGGGTGAAGGACTCCGCGGCCAGGGCCTCCGGCCGGGCCTCAGGCCAGCTCTCCAGTTGCAGGGACTGCTGATGCCCCAGGGCCTGCCAGAGCTCTTCGGCGAAGTGCGGCACCATGGGGTTGAGGAGCTGGAGCACCGCCTCCAGCCCCTCCCGGAAGACCATGTGCGTCAGGGGCTCCCGGGGCAGGGTCTCGGCGGCCTGGTAAAAGATGTTGATGAGCTCCATCACCGCGGCGATGGCGGTATTGAAGTGAAAGCGTGCTTCAATGTCGTCGGTCACCTTCTGGATGGTCTGGTGCACCTTGCGGCGGAATTCCCTCAGCTCCGGGGACAAATCCTCGCCGGTCCCCTGATAGGCCGGCACCTCCTTAAGGTCCGGCAGCAGGGACTGAGTCAGGGTCCACACCCGGTGCAGGAAGCGGTGGGCCCCGGCCACCCCGGCGTCGCTCCAGTCCAGGTCCTTTTCCGGCGGCGCGGCAAACAGCAGAAACAGACGGGTGGTGTCCGTGCCGTATTTTTCAATCATGTCGCTGGGGTCCACCACATTCCCCTTGGATTTGGCCATCTTGGCCCCGTCCTTGAGGACCATGCCCTGGGTGAGGAGGCGCTCAAAGGGCTCATCCAGCTTGATATATCCCAAATCCCGCAGCACCTTGGTGAAGAACCGGGCGTAAAGCAGGTGCAGCACCGCGTGCTCAATCCCGCCGATATACTGGTCCACCGGCGACCAGTAATGCACCCGGTCCGGGTCCAGAATGCCCCCCTGGAAGTCCGGGCAGGTGAAGCGCAGAAAATACCAGGAGGACTCCACGAAGGTGTCCATGGTGTCCACTTCCCGCCGGCCCTCGCCGCCGCAGGCGGGGCAGGGGACCCGGCGGAAGGAATCCAGTTCGGCCAAAGGGGAGGCCCCCACTAGTTTGATTTCCACCTCCAGGGGCAGCACCACGGGCAACTGCTCCTTGGGCACCGGCACCGCGCCGCACTTCTCGCAGTAGATGATGGGAATGGGCGCGCCCCAGTAGCGCTGTCGGGAAATCCCCCAGTCCCGCAGACGGTACTGCACCGTGCCCCGGCCCAGGCCCTTGTCCTCCAGGAAGCGGTTGATGGCCTCCCGGGCCTCGGGGCTGGCCATGCCGCTGAAATCGCCGGAGTCTACCAGGATGCCGTCCTCCTCATAGGCCGCCTCCAGCGTGTCGGCGGAAAGGCTCTCTCCCGGCGGCTGCACCACCACCCGGATGGGCAGGCCGTAGGCTTTGGCAAACTCAAAGTCCCGCTGGTCGTGGGCCGGCACCGCCATGACCGCCCCGGTGCCGTACTCCATGAGCACGAAGTTGGCCACATAGATGGGCATCTCCCAGCCGGTCACCGGATTTTTGCAGTAGCGCCCGGTGAACACCCCCTCTTTGGTGACCTCCTCCAGGGCTCCCCGGGTCTTGTTGACTGCGCTCCAGTGCTCCACAAAGCGGCGCACCGCCTCTTCCTGGGGGGTGCCCCGAGCCAGCTCCAGGGCCCGGGGGTGCTCCGGGGCCAGGCTCATGAAGGTGGCCCCCCACAAAGTGTCCTGCCGGGTGGTGAACACTCGGATGGGCTCGGCCCCCTCCACGGGAAAGTCAATTTCCGCGCCGTAGGATTTGCCGATCCAGTTGCGCTGCATGGTGATGACCCGCTCCGGCCAGTGGGTGAGCCGGTCCAGGTCGTTGAGCAATTCCTCGGCATAGGCAGTGATTTTGAAGAACCACTGGTCCAGCTCCTTCAGCACCACCTGGGTGTCGCAGCGCCAGCAGCAGCCGTTCTCCACCTGTTCGTTGGCCAATACCGTATGGCAGTGGGGGCACCAGTTCACCGGGGCCTTGCGCCG
>JAFDHU010000283.1 GCA_019308625.1 Deltaproteobacteria bacterium | reverse complement strand
CGGCGGCCGGAAAGTAGGGGCCCTGTTCAAAAAGGGGGAGCTGGTGCGCAAGGTCAAGGAAAAGGAGCTGCTTCAGGCCCTGCTGGCTGAGGTGGCCGCCCTGACCGGGGAGAACGTGGACTTTGAGGAGGGAGGTTGAGCAGATGGGTAGAAAAAGTCTGATTATTCTGTGTTTGTTGGGGATGTTCGCCATCATCGTGCTGGCGGGAGCCGAGGTCACCACCCCCGCCATCCAGGAACCCCCCTATGTAGGGGTGATCCGTAACCTAACCAAGCATGATATTTCCTTTTATTCGGAAAACAGTCAGGGAACCATCACCGTCCCGGCCAGGGGCTGGGTGGAATACGTGGTCTGGCATGAAACCTTTGACCTCATCGGCTATCGCAACGGCGACCCTTACTTTTGCAAGAAGATAGAAGTGATGCCCGGCAACTACCAGTTCAAGTGCAAGTCTTACGATTTCATGGCCATCATCGGAGAGGAACCCGTGGCGGTGGAGGGCTTGGGCTGAGGAATCCAGGGTGCCGGAGCATTAACGGGGGCAGGGAAAATTCCTGCCCCCCTTTATTTTTGGGAAACGGCACACCGGGGACCAGCGGGTCGGTCTTGGGAAAATGGACACTTTTTCCGCCCACCTCCATCATCTCCCGGAAGCGGCCGGTGGAAACTTTAAGGCCCTGGGCCGAGAGGGCCGCCACCAGGTCCTCATAAAGCTTCTCGGCCACCTCCGGCGGCGCAGCCTGGTCAAAGGAAGGCCGCCGGCCCTTGCGGCAGTCCCCCAGGATGGTGAACTGGCTCACCACCAGGGCCTCGTAGCCCAAATCCAGCAGCGACCGGTGCATGAGGCGGTCGCCTTCGGCAAAGATGCGCAGATTGGCCAGCTTTTTGGCCAGGTAGTCCACATCCTCCGGGCCGTCTCCCGCCGCCACCCCGGCCAGAATCAGCAGCCCCGGCCCGATGCGGCTCACCTCCTGCCCGTTCACTTTCACCCAGGCCTCCTTCACCCGCTGTACCACCGCCCGCATTAGCATCCTCCGTCGACTTCGGTATAATTTATAAAGTTGGGTTGAGGCACTTTATGTCATTCTGAGGCCCCAAGGGCCGAAGAATCTAGACCCTTCGCTGGCGCTCAGGGTGACAATTGGCCTGCGGCTCAGGGTGACAAACAATCCCCTTTCTACTCGTATTGATGAAGAAACCTTAAAGCCCCAAAACTGACAGGGTCAGGTTTATCAGTTAGTGTAGAACAGAAAACCGAAAACCGAAAACCGAAAAACCGACTCACCGTGAAATTCGGCAACTGCGTCCAGACCGCGCTGTTTTCCCTGTGGGTGCACAAGCTCCGGAGCTTTCTCACCGCCTTGGGGCTCATCATCGGGGTGGCTGCGGTGGTCCTGGTGGTGGCCCTGGGGACCGGCGCCCGCCTGAAGGTGGCCCGGGAAATCGCCAGCGTGGGGTCCAACCTGCTGCTCATTCTGCCCGGGGCCACCACCACCGGGGGCCTGCGCATGGGGCTGGGAACCGCGCCCACCCTGACGGTGGGGGATGCCCGGGCCATCGCCCGGGAGATTCCCTACGTGAAGGCCGTGGCCCCGGTGTGGGGGGATGTGGCCCAGGTGATCTACGGCCCCCGCAACTGGTCCACCATTGTGCGGGGCACCACTCCGGCCTACCAGGAGGTGCGGCACATAGAGCTGGTCTCTGGCCGCTTCTTCACCGCCCGGGAGGGCCGCCGGGCCGCCAAGGTGGCGGTGTTGGGCCAGACGGTGAAGTCCCGCCTGTTCGGGGCCCGGGACCCGGTGGGCGCGGTCATCCGCATCAAGAAGCAGCCCTTTGTGGTCATCGGCCTGATGGCCCCCAAGGGCCGCACCTTCGGGGGCCGGGATCAGGACGACGTGGTGCTGGTGCCCCTGGAAACCGCGCAAAGGCGGCTGTTCGGCACCCGCCTCCCCGGGGTGGTGAAGTACATCCTGGTGGCCGCCACGGGGCCGGACACCCTCAAGCCGGCCGAAGAGGAAATTGACCGGCACGAGGCCTCGGTGAAGACCATCAGCTGGCTGCTGTGGGCCATCGCCTCGGTGTCCCTGGTGGTGGGGGGCATCGGCATCATGAACATCATGCTGGTCTCCGTCACCGAACGCACCCGGGAAATCGGCCTGCGGATGGCGGTGGGGGCCCGTCGCCGGGACATTCTCATGCAGTTTCTGACCGAGGCCGTGGTCCTGAGCCTGGCCGGCGGGCTTATCGGCATGGGCCTGGGGGTCGCCGCCGCCCAAATCCTGGCCCGTCTGATGGACTGGCCGGTGGTCACCTCCTACCTGGTGGGCCTGCTGGCCCTGCTCATCTCCGGGGCGGTGGGGGTGTTTTTCGGCTTCTTCCCGGCCCACCAAGCGTCCCGGCTTAACCCCATTGACACCCTGCGGTATGAATAAAAGAAATTAGCCCGGAGGGCCATCAACAATTGGCGGTTGCAGGGACATGACTATTTTCGGATAATGGCGGCAAGCGGGCATAAGACCTGACGGTGTTCAGGCGATACAGCCAGGTCACGGATGATGAGTTGCGCGCTTTGGTGCGGGAGAAAATCTGGCAGATGGATACCTATAAAGACACCAATCTTTTAACAAAACGCCATCAAATCCCATAACTCTTTGAAATGACTATCAAGCCTGGGTGGCGGAACGGGTAGACGCAAGGGACTTAAAATCCCTCGGTGGGTACCACCGTGCCGGTTCAAGTCCGGCCCCAGGCACCAATAATTTCAATGAGTTACCCTCGCCATCATCTTTTTTGAGCCTGGGCAAAAAAGCCTTGGTGAACATCTAGGTGAAACATTGTACCGGAATAAGACAACCCCAACGGGGAACCGAGATAATTGGTATTGGTAATGAAAAATGGACTATAGAGAATCAGAGGGCCGTTTGAAAAAACAGGGAGCAAAGGCCCCTGCTTAGGCCTTTCCGGCTGACGACCGCCAGTGCGACACTTCGGCCCGCGGTCAATGACAATATGGGTCTCCTCGTATTTGCCACAAATAGGGAGACCAGTTACCCCGTAGACTCACTTCTTGCAATGCCAAAACGGCAGGCCTCTCAATCGCTTTAGCCTCCCCCTAGTTGGCCAAATTGGCCATGGCTTTCCAGGTGCCCGGATTGCCGGCGGTGACACAGATCCAACCTGGAGTCCCGCCAGCCGAAGGTCCGGTGTTCCAGACGATATCCCCCTTCTGCCCCTCAAACTCGCTGGACGAAGGGGCCGCGGAAGCCCAAAACTGCCGCTTGCCCTGGGAGGTAATGATGCCATCCATCAGGGTGTTGTCGCTGGGCACACTGGGCACATCGGTGGTAATCCAGGAGTAGCCGCTTAGGGTGTCACCCAAATCAAAGAGCTCCACCTGGCAGCCACAGACAGGCACATCTGCATAACGGTCATAGGTGCCTGAGGAGGTTCCCCGCCATATCCGCAGAATTCCATAAGCGCTGCCGACACTGATATCAAAGGCAACGGCTTTGTTGTCCACCGAGGTGGTAACATTCCACTCCGCACTGCCGTTGGTGTGCCCCACCTCGTTGTAATATGCGGCTCGATAATAATACGTCCCCTGTGGCAAATTTGATGGCTTGCTGCTTTCACCAGCCCAATACATGCTCGGGGCGGAACACTGTTTGACCTCCCATGCCTGGGGTGACCAAACCCGCCACTCTCCGTTCTCCCGGGAAATGACCACATCTCCGGCCAGGCGACCCATATGCTTTTTCAAGGCGGCATCCAGCTGAGAGTCGGTTGACCGGACATATATCCCTACATTCTCGGTACGGAATTCGTTGGTGAGGGAAATGTTCCCGCAGTTGTCGCGGAACACTATGACATCCCGATTTCCCAGGACTAGGCGGACATCCTCATCCCGGCTCTGTCCCGCAGAGGATATATAGGATGAAAAAATGTTGTGCTCCAAGAGTACTTGATTCTTGGAATGCCAAACGCTTGAGATACCATTGTCAACCAATATTACGTACCCGTTGGGTTTGTCCACATTGCTGAAGTAATTGTCCCTGACAGTGATGGTACAGTTGCCGATTTTCAGCTCCCCGCCGGTCTCCAGGTGACAATTCTCGAAGACCCCGCCCTGACAGTCCCTGATGGTGTGAATGCCCCCGATTACTCTGGAGACCTTGAAGCCGCCGCTAAATGTCAACAGCAGTCCCGGGCTATTGTGAGGATAGATGTTGGCCCCATCAAGCAAGAAGGCGTCCCCCTGTCTGAGATATAGTAGTTGTCCGCCAGAACGTGGGTTGCGCCAATCAATATCCCGCAGAGCTACCCGGTCACAATAGTCGTCGGCATAAAAACCGTAGCGGATATAGTCCAGGAAGACCCGTTGCACAATAATGCCGGTCTGGCGCCAGTAGAGGAAATCAGCCGCAGTGGAGTTGGTTCCTACCACCCGCAGGTCTGCCAAGTATAAGCGGGGGTTGTGGGGCCAGTCAATCACCCGGTTCTTGCTGGCATCGGCATTGAGGTGAAAGGCATATTTGCTGCCATCATAGGAGTCCAAATCCAGAATGGTGCTCTGTCCTTCGCCGCGGAGAACATATTGGATGCTGGCAGTGCTGTTTAAGAAGATGGTGGTGTTTAT
>JAFDHU010000282.1 GCA_019308625.1 Deltaproteobacteria bacterium | reverse complement strand
ATCCTGGAGCGCTCCCTGGCCGCGGTGCACCTGTGGGAGGAAGTCAAGGACCGCCTGCATGAATCCGCCCTCAGCCTGACGGAGGAACAGCAGCAGCGCCTGTGCATCGCCCGGCTGCTGGCGGTGGAGCCGGAGATTCTGCTCATGGACGAGCCGTGCTCGGCCCTGGACCCTCTGGCCACCTTGCACATTGAAGAGTTGCTGCGGGTTTTGAAGGAAAACTATACCATCATCATCGTCACCCACAACATGCAGCAGGCCGCCCGGGTGAGCGACGATACCGGCTTCATGCTGCTGGGGGAGCTCATTGAATTCGGCCCCACCGCCCAAGTGGGGCACCTTGAATCCTGGGGGAATCCTCGGATATAAAATATAGACTCTCTCCTTGTTTCAGATTTGCCCCGACGCCATCGCTGAGGTGAAAGGAGACTTTTGCCTGTGAGCACCAGGGCGGTTCAACCCCGGGATTTTATCCGCCAGATCGTGGCTGACGACCTGGCGGCAGGAAAGTACCAGCGCATCATCACCCGCTTCCCGCCGGAGCCCAACGGCTACCTGCACATCGGCCACGCCAAGAGCATCTGCCTGAACTTCGGCATCGCCCAGGAGTTCGGGGGAGTGTGCAACCTGCGCTTTGATGACACCAACCCCATCAAGGAAGAGCAGGAATACGTGGACGCCATCATGGCGGATGTGCGCTGGCTGGGCTTTGACTGGGAGGACCGCCTGTTCTTTGCTTCGGACTATTTCCAGCAGATGTATGAATACGCCCTCCACCTCATCAAGACGGGCAAGGCTTATGTGTGCTCCTTGAGCCCGGAGGAAATCCGGGAATACCGGGGCACCCTTACCGAACCCGGCAAGGAAAGCCCCTACCGGAACCGCCCGGTGGAGGAGAACCTGGAGCTGTTTCAGCGGATGAAAGCCGGGGAGTTCCCCGACGGGGCCCACGTGCTGCGGGCCAAGATTGACATGGCCAGCGGTAATCTCAATTTGCGGGATCCGGTGCTGTATCGGATACTGCATGCCCGGCATCACCGCACCGGCGATACCTGGTGCATCTATCCCCTGTATGACTTTGCCCATCCCCTTTCTGACGCCCTGGAGGGTATCACCCACTCCCTTTGCACCCTGGAGTTTGAAGACCACCGGCCGCTGTACGACTGGGTGCTGGAGAACTGCCCGGTGCCCTGCCGTCCCCGCCAGTACGAGTTTGCCCGCCTGAACCTGAGCTACACGGTGCTGAGCAAAAGGAAGCTGGTGCAACTGGTGCAGGAAGGGCACGTCAGCGGCTGGGACGACCCGCGCCTGCCCACCCTCTCGGGCATGCGCCGCCGGGGCTATCCGCCGGCAGCCATCCGTCGCTTCTGCGACCTCATCGGGGTGGGCAAGCGGGAGAATGTGGTGGATGTGGCCCTGCTGGAGTACTGCGTCCGGGAGGAGCTTAACAGGACCGCTCCCCGGGTCATGGCGGTATTGCGCCCCTTGAAGGTGGTCCTCACCAACTACCCCGAAGGCCAGGTGGAGGAGCTGGAAGCCATCAACAACCCGGAGGACCCCGCGGCGGGCACGCGGCCGGTGCCCTTCTCCCGGGTCCTCTACCTGGAGCGGGACGATTTCCTGGAACAGCCCCCCAAGAAATTCTACCGGCTGGCTCCCGGCCGGGAGGTGCGCCTGCGCTATGCCTACTTTATCCGGTGTGAGGAGGTGGTGAAGCACCCGGGTACCGGGGAGATTGTGGAGCTGCGCTGCACCTATGATCCCGCCACCAAGGGGGGCCAGGCCCCGGACGGCCGCAAGGTCAAGGCCACCCTGCACTGGGTGTCCGCGGCCCACGCCGTGCCTGCAGAGGTGCGCCTGTATGACCGTCTTTTTGCCGCTCCGGAGCCCGGCGCGGCCACCGGCAACTTCCTGGACGACCTGAACCCCGGCTCCCTGGAGGTCCTTACCACCTGCTGGGTGGAGCCTTCCCTGACCCGGGCCGCCCCGGGGGAGATATACCAGTTTGAGCGACTGGGCTATTTCTGTGTGGACCGGGACTCCCGGGAGGGAAGACTCGTCTTCAACCGCACCGCGACCCTGAAGGACGTGTGGGCCAAACTGCAGCAGGCCCAGCAGCAGGAAGCCTGAGGCGTTCAGCCCCGTGAGGATTGTCAGGGCGCCCGATCCTGCCCTACGCCTCTTTTGGCAGGATGGGCTGGGGAGGTCGGAGAGCCCGGGCTGCCCCGGTCTTCACCTCAATTTCCTTTGTCAAATGATAACCACCGGCCTCAGCCCCGGCCCTGGCAGTCTGCCATCCAGCAGCAGTCGTACTGCCGGCAGTCGGTGATTTCCCGGTAGCAGGGGGCGTTGCCCTCCTGCACCTGGATGGTATGGATCAGCTCGGTCTTTCTCATGCGGTGAATATTCTTTATGCCCAGAGCCCGGGCTTTTTCCCGGATTTCCTTTACTCTCACCACCGTTTCCTCCTTTGGACCATCTTCACCCTGATAACTGCCCAAGTCAATTTTTTCTGCCTTTCCCGACCAAGCCTTCCTGGGGATCGGCCGCCTTCCGGCAGAACAAGGGGGATTTTTGGATCAGGGAACCTTGGAATAATGGGCCCCCGGCTCCGGCTTAAGGCGCCGGCCCCGGGGGGAGAAGATGGGGAAGCGGGCCCAGCCCCGTTTCTGAAGCCAGAATTTCAGGGATGTGGCCAGCACCCCCAGGCCGTATTTCACACTCCGCCCGAAATTAATGGAGGAAGCTTCCGGAAAATAGCGGGTGGGGCAGGACACCTCCCCGATGGGAAAGCCGAAATAGATGACCTGGGCCAGCATCTCGTTGTCAAAGACAAAATCGTCGGAGTTTTCCTCCAAGGGGAGGGTCTCCAGCACCCGGCGGGAGAAGGCCCGGAACCCGGTGTGATATTCCGAGAGTTTGGCTCCCAGGGCCAGGTTCTGGATAAAGGTGAGTATGCG
>JAFDHU010000281.1 GCA_019308625.1 Deltaproteobacteria bacterium | reverse complement strand
GGCTCACCGGCGGCTGACAGGTGAAATTGTAACACAAGTAAGCTACCGGCGCGTCCCCCTGGGGGGCATAGGTTTTGGTCGGGGGAACCAGCTCCTCCAGGCGGGCGCAGTCCGTCGGGTCCTTGACCACCAGACGCCGCTCCGGCAGAAAGCGCCGGTAGATTTCGGCCAGCAGGCCCTGCATGCCGGGGTGGTCACACGGACCCACCAGTGTCAGGTCCAGGGGCGGGCTTAAGTGGAGAAGGGCGACAGTCAGCAGATGGGAGAAGCCCCAGGGGCTTTCCAGGGCAGTTCCCATGAAACGGTGCACCACCGCCTGGAACCGGTCCAGGTACCGGGCCTGCCCGGTGAACCGATGGAGGCGCCAGAAAACCCTGGCCGCCAGGGAGTTCCCCGACGGAGTCATCTGGTCATAGGCGCTCTTGGTCCGCACCAGGGCGGCGTCCTGGTCAGAGGCCACATAGAAGAAGCTGCCGTCTGATTCATCCAGGAACCAGCGCTCCATCAGACCGGCCAGGTGGCAGGCCGCGGCCAGCCACTCGGGGTTGAAGTCCGTTTCAAACAGGTCCAGCAGGGCATGGGCGAGGCTGGCGTAATCATCCAGGAAGCCGGGGACGCTTATCCGGCCGCCGGACCAGACCCGGTAGAGACGGTCTTCTTTGAACAGTTGTTCAAAGATGAACCTGGCTCCCCGCTCCGCCGCCTCATAATAGATGCGGTCCCCCAGCACCTGGGTGCCGTAACACAGGGCGGTGAGCATGAGGCCGTTCCAGGAAACAATAATTTTTTCATCCCGGTGGGGCCTGATGCGTTTGCGGCGGGCCAGGAAGAGGCGCTCCAGAATAATCCGCAACCTCAGCCTGACCTGGTCTTCAGAGAGGGAGAAACGCCGGGCCAGTTCCTTCTGGGGGAAAGGCCGGGTGAGCACGTTTTTCCCATCAAAGTTGCCTTCCGGAGTCACGCCCAGGGCCGCCACGGCCAAAGGCGCCAGCTCCGGGCCCACCACCCGATCAAACTCCTCCTGGCTCCAGACGTAGAACTTGCCTTCCACCCCCTCGCTGTCGGCGTCCCAGGCTGAATAAAAGCCCCCTGCCGGGGCTTCCAGTTCCCGCAGAGCGAAGTCCAGGGTCTCCCGGGCCACGCGCCGGGACAGGGAGCTGCCAGTAAGCTGGTAGTGGGCCAGATACAGGGGGACCAGCAGGGCGTTGTCGTAGAGCATCTTTTCAAAGTGGGGCACCACCCATTTTTCGTCCACGGTGTAGCGGTGAAAGCCGCCTCCCACCTGATCGTAGAGGCCGCCCCGGGCCATTTTCTCCAGACTGAAGTCAAAAATCTCCCAGGCCAGGGGGTCCTTCAGAAAATGAGAGCAATGCAGCATGAAGGCCAGCTCCAGGGCTCGGGGGAACTTGGGGGCCCGGCCGAAGCCGCCGTTTACCGGGTCAAAGTCCTTCCGCAGGTTTTCGGCCGCGGTCTGGATCAGAGTGAGATCGGGCTCCCGGGCCGGGCCGGGCATCTCGGCCATGATTTTCAGGCGGTCCTCCACCTTGGCGCCCATGTCCAGCAGGGGGGCCCGGTTTTCCCGATAGGCTTTGGCCAAGGCCAGCAGGAGCCGGGGAAAGCCCGGCAGGCCGGGCCGGTCCTCCGGGGGGAAGTAGGTGCCGCCATAGAAGGGCTTCAGGTCAGGAGTCAGAAACACGCTCATGGGCCAGCCGCCCCGGCCAGTCATGAGGGTCACTGCATTCATGTAAGTCTCATCCAGATCCGGGCGCTCCTCCCGGTCCACCTTGATATTGACGAAATGCTCGTTCATAATGGCGGCAATCTTTTCATTTTCAAAAGATTCATGCGCCATGACATGGCACCAGTGGCAGGTGGAGTAGCCGATGGACAGGAAAATGGGCTTGTCTTCCTGCTTGGCCTTCTCCAAAGCCTCCGGCCCCCAAGGGTACCAGTCCACCGGATTGTACTGGTGTTGTTGGAGGTAGGGACTGGCCTCCTGGGCCAGACGATTGGGTTTGTCCGGTCGGGACATATATGCTCCTTTCTCAGGCGGCCCGGCAGGTGTGAACCGCTCCGGCCCGGCAGGCTAATGATGCTTGTAATTATAACTTAAGAAGACTTTTTCCGGCTGCAAAGGAAGGGAAAATTCGGCCAGCGCGGGGCCGCCCTTCCTGTTTTTGGACCTGCTTTTGCAAGGAGGGAGAGAAACGCGCCGAGGAGGGCAAACCATGAGCAAAAGGGCGACAGCCGCGTACTTGGCCGTTCTCCTGGTCCTGGGCGCCGCGGCGCCGGCTCAGGGGAAGCAGCTAAAAGGGTATCTTGATGTCTATTATTACTGGCAGATAAATCTGGGCGCCTTCAAATGCGGCCCTGACCAGGTCTATACCCTGGTGGCCCCCTTCACCATCCGGGGCAACAAAATTGTGGGAGACCTGGACCTGGCCAACGACGATCTTGAAGTGGAGCCCCTGGTCCCTGACCCCACCTTTCCCAAACAAAGCATAGCGTTTTCCTGGGCCTGCGGCGCCTGCCGGACCAAAGGCCGGCTGGTCATCAACCGGGTGCGAGGCAGAGTGGTGAGGGTCAAGGGAAAAAAGATGCTGCACTTCTATGTCAAATATTCCATTACCGACTGC
>JAFDHU010000280.1 GCA_019308625.1 Deltaproteobacteria bacterium | reverse complement strand
TGCAGGCGCTGGGCGGCTTCCCAGGTGGCAGTATCGCTCAAGCTGATGGGAATTATGCCCACCTGAAAGGGGGCCAGGGCCATGGGCCAGATGATGCCGTCCTCATCGTGCATCTGCTCAATGGCCGCGGCCATGATGCGGGAGACGCCGATGCCGTAGCACCCCATGTAAAGGTAGGTCTCCTGTCCCTCGGCGCTCAGATAGGTGGCTTTCAGGGCCTGGGAGTACTTATGGCCCAACTTGAAAATATGGCCCACTTCTATGCCTCGTAGAATACGGATGGCGGCGCCGCACCGGGGGCAGGGATCCTTTTCGGTGACGGTTCTGAGATCCGCCACCTGGGTGATGGCAAAATCCCGGTGAGGGTTGACGTTGACTAGGTGGTGATCGTTGCGGTTGGCGCCGGTGACGCAGGCTCCCAGGGCCGCCACTGCCTGGTCGGCGTAAATGGGAAGGTTGAGGCCCACCGGGCCACTGAAGCCCACCTCCGCGCCGGTGAGCTCCTCTACCCGCGCCGGGCCCGCCAGGGACAGCTCGAACACCCCCAATAGGTTTCTCACTTTCACTTCGTTTACTTCGTGGTCGCCCCGGATCAGGACGGCTACCGGCCCCTTATCGGTTTCGTAAATTAGCGTCTTGACGATTTCCTGGGGGCTGACCCCCAGAAAGGCTGCCACCTCCTCCACCGTGCGGCTGTCCGGGGTATATACCTCCTGGGGAGCCTGCTCAACTGGCGCCGGGCGGGGATTCTCTCGGGGCGGCGGCACCTCGGCTTTTTCCAGGTTGGCGGCATAGTTGCAGGCCGTACAGGAGGCCAACAGGTCCTCGCCGGTGTCCGCCAACACCATGAATTCGTGGGAGAAGCTGCCGCCGATAGGACCGGTGTCCGCTTCCACGGTCTTGAATCTGAAGCCGCAGCGGTTGAAAATGCGGGTGTAGGCCTGATACATGGCCTCATAGGTGGCCTCGGCCCCGGCTTCATCCGCATCAAAACTGTAGGCGTCCTTCATGATGAATTCCCGTCCCCGGATGAGCCCGAAGCGGGGCCGGATTTCATCCCGGAATTTCACCTGAATCTGATAAAGGTTCAGGGGCAGCTGCCGGTAAGAGTGCACGTCCCGGCGCACCAGGTCGGTGATGACCTCCTCGTGGGTGGGGCCGAAGCAGAAGTCCCGGGTATGCCGGTCCTTGAAGCGTAGCAGCTCCTTGCCGTAGACCTGCCAGCGACCCGACTCCTGCCAAAGCTCCGCGGGCTGCACCGCAGGCAAGAGCACCTCCTGGGCCCCGGCCCGGTTCATCTCCTCCCGCACGATGTTTTCAATTTTCCTGAGCACCCGCAGGCCCAAGGGCAGGTAGTTGTAAATGCCGGAGGCCACCTTGCGGATCATCCCGGCCCGCAGCAGCAGGCGGTGGGAGACCGCCTCCGCTTCCGCCGGGTTTTCTTTGAGGGTGGGGATGAGCAACCGGGAAAACAGCATAACTTCTCCTAAAAACTGATTTTATCATTATCTTACGCCAACCGCCACCGCCACCTCAACCCCATTTCTTAGGGGCTTGAAGCCAGAGGACGTTGCGCTTCCGGGAAGGCAGGCCAGTGGGACAGACAGGGAGACCCCAGGGGCGGGAGACTTTGTCTGGCGGGCTCTTCTCAAGCCTTGAGGATAATAAGCTTTTCAGCCCCTCCGGCCCGGAGAACTACCGTGGCCTGGAACTGCCGGAAATTACCCTGCCTCAGTTCCCCATCTACCCATTTTGGCTGGAACTTATGTGACCCCGAAGTCTCGCCGTAGCCGGCTAGTCCTCCCCGAACAGGGGCACCAGCGCGAAGCGGTCCACGTCTACCAAGCCCAAATCGGTGAGCTTCAGTTGGGGAATCACCGGCAGGGCCAGAAAGGACAGGGCCATGAAGGGGTCGTCCAGTTCCCCGCCTAAGGCCTGATAGGCCTCCTTGAGGCGGCCGTAGGCCCGGGCCACTTCCGGCAGGGGGTCAGGGCTCAGAAGGCCGGCAATGGGCAAAGGCAGGTCCGCCACCACCTTACCCCCAGCCGCCACCGCCAAGCCGCCCTGCAGTTGGGCCACATGCTCGGCAGCCACCAGCATGTCAGCCTCCTCGGCCCCCACCACGATCAAATTGTGGGAATCGTGAGCCACGGAAGAGGCCAGAGCCCCGCGCCGTAAGCCGAAGCCCTGCACCAGCCCCAGCCCGAGATTGCCGGTGGCCCGGTGGCGTTCAATCACGGCCAGCTTGAGCAGGTCGCGCTCCGGATCAGCGGCTAGACGCCCGTTTTTCTGGGGCGGGGGGGCCAGGCGCTTTTCAGTGAGGAGCTGATGGGGAATCAGACCGATGACCTTTGCCACCTCGCCTGCCACTTCCGGAGAAAAGGCCTCCCGGGACAGGGGCTGAATATGGAAGGCCGGGGGTGGCGGCGGGCGGTGGGGGAATTCAATCTCCGGCAACAGCCGGCCCTCATCCACTATCAACCTGCCCCCCTTGAAGACCTTGTCCACCCGGAAGTCCTGCACATCCTGCACCACCACCAGATCGGCGGCCAGGCCCGGGGCTACAGCCCCCCGGTCCCGGAGACGGAAGTATTCAGCGGGATTCAGGGTAACCAGGGTGACAGCCTGGAGAGGATCAAGCCCCAGGGAGACGGCCAG
>JAFDHU010000279.1 GCA_019308625.1 Deltaproteobacteria bacterium | reverse complement strand
ATCGTCCAACGGCAGGACTGCGGACTTTGGATCCGCCAATGGAGGTTCGAATCCTCCTCCCCCAGCCAGATTTGGAACCAGACGGCCACCTAAAAACAGCCGGAGGCCGTTTTTTCTCTTAACAGGAATTCAGGTATTCTATTTGAAGCGGGTCAGCAAATTTATAGTGTAGTTGTAAATATTTTCCTCAGTCGGGGCACCGGCTGCCTAAGCGCCCACCTGATCTCTTCCTCCCGCCTCCGGATGATCGGTTTTCTGCATACCCCCCAGGGATGCCAAGAAGCAAGTAAGGTGCCGCCTTGGTCGACGATTTCCGGGTTTTGGGTTTAAAATCCTTAGCCACCTACTTGGACTTAAAAACAACTAACTTAAATTATTGGATTTTCTCGAGTTGCTTGAAGTCTCTTGCGGTTGACAGGCAAAAAGGGCTGAGTTATATTTAAGAATGCGGAAGTGCCAGGCTCACTGGTGGGGCCCCCGGACTTCAAATCCGGTGTATCGCCTGAGGAAGGCGATGGGTGGGTTCGATTCCCATGCACTTCCGCCAGTTTTTTTGGTAGGGTGCGTCTCGCTGTTGAGTCCTCCTTTGAGGGCCCGGTCCTTTTCAGGAGACTCCCATCTTCTGCGCCTGCCAAATTACCATTTTTAAACATTTTAAGGAGGAAGTTTATGTTGCAGGTAAAAAAGGGCCAATTTGTGCAAGTCCATTACACCGGCAGGCTGGAAGATGGCACCGTCTTCGACAGCTCGGAAGGCCGGCAGCCCCTGGAGTTCCAAGCCGGTGCCGGTCAGGTCATCCCCGGCCTGGACAACGCGGTGCTGGGTATGTCCCTGAACGACGAAAAGACCGTTAGTATCCCGGCAGATGAGGCCTACGGCCAGCCCCGGGACGACCTCAAGCGGGATTTCCCGGTGAGCATGCTGGGCGACCAGGAAGTCACCTCGGGACAAAAGCTTTGGTTCAACACTCCCCAGGGACCCATTCAGGGCACGGTGGTGGACCTGGATGACGAAATCTTCACGGTGGACTTCAATCATCCGCTGGCCGGCCACAACCTGGAATTTGACATCAAGGTAGTGGGCATCAGCGATGAACCCACTCAGAGCGTGGGCTGCTCCTGTTCGTCGCCCAATGAAGGCGGCTGCAGCACCTGCTAGGCGGCCAACTTTTCTGAGAATCCGAGGCCGGGCTTCCAGCCTGGCCTTTTTTCTGGGGGAGAGTCTTAACCGAAGCGGCACCTGTGCCAGGGTGAGGACTAAGTCCGGCTTCATAACCGGACGCCCCGACGGACCTGTCTTTCTTGAGGGAGTCTCTTAAGGGGTTTCGGGAAAAGTCACCCGCCCTCTCCGGCCGGAGGCGGCGGAGGCAGGGCAGGTTCCGGAGGGCCAGGCCTGTGCCTGATGCCGGGATGAGGCCAGCGGGGGCCCCGATGTCGGCGGAAAGGTCGCAGGCGCTTTTCCAGAATACGGAGAAAGACCTCTTTCTGCGCCGGTCTGAGCTGACGGCGCAGGTTCAGCAGATGGCGGATGATTTCTTCCTCCAGTTTTCCCTGGAGCTCGCTGACTTCGCGAATTTTGGCCTGCACCGCCGGCCAGTCGGAAGAATCCTGGGTTCGCAGCAGGGTGAACAACTCCCGCCGCTTCCGGGCCAGCTCCCGCCGCAGGGCCCCCACCCGGCGGCGGTGCTGAATCCGCAATTGCCTGAAAGTCCGTCGCTGCTCCGGGTCCAGGTTAAGGCGCCGCCACAGTTCCGGCATCGGCAGGGGGGGCGGCTCCGGCCTGACTGCCGCTTCCTGACGGTCGCGGTAGCGCAGGTAAGTAAAGGTGCCGATGGTGCCCACATTCAGGGCCAGGCTGAAGATTACCAGATAAAGGAGCCAGTCCCGCCTCATGCGCTGTTATCCTCTTCATCCGGGTACACTAGGAGGTTGCCCCAGGACCCTTGAGGGAAATCCCGAAAAACCTCCTCCATAGCCAGGACTTCATCCCCATTGGTCAGGCTCGGGCCGGCAACATAGGGATAGAAGTTGCCTGCCAGTGCGCCTCCCAGAACCAGTCCCAAAACTAAAGAGGCCGCCAACGCCAGGGAGCGCCACCAAGTAAGGGGCGGGCGCCGGAGCCGCTCCATGACCCGGAAGGTGACATCTGGAGAGGGAGCGGCCAGCCGGTCAAAGGTCTTATCCAGCCTGCCCAGCCAGGCCAATTCCTCCCGGCAGGCCGGACAGGCCTCAAGATGCTCCTCCACCTGCCGCCGCAGCTCAGCCGGCAACTCCCCGTCCAGATAGGCGGACAGACGGTCCTGAACCTGAAGACAATCCATGGCAAACCAGCCTTATGATTAATAACACGAAAACCGGCTGCATCCGGCAGAAAATTTTTTGCGCTTGTGACTTTACTTTGACTTCCGGCTTTTTATGTTATGAATGACAACCCAAGTCCCAGGAGGAGGCTATGCTTTCCCGGATTCCCATTGATCTTGCCAAAGTGGAAAAATCCCAGTTGGACAGGGAAATGGTGAGCCTTTACGAACAACTGGCGGCGATGACCGAGGACCAGAATATCAAAAAGGTGCTTTTGGACGTCGCCCGGGAGGAAAAGACCCATGCCGGGGAATTTCAGGCCCTGCTTCTCCGTATTGACCAGGAACAGGAGGAGGAGTTGGCCCATGGTCGGGAAGAGGTGGAAGAGTTGACCGGCAAGAAATAACCGGCCCACCGGAGGGCGGAGAGCATTTTCCCACTTTTCGGATGGAAACCCTCTTTCCTGCCGCCGCATTGTCCACCCGGAGCGGGACGCGCCCGTCCGGCTCTGGCCGTGGTGGCCCCGAGGCGCTGCCCCCCTCTGGGGGGAAATTTCCCCTGAATAATCCTTCCTTTTGCAGCATTCTGCAGTTTTTTGTGAATTTGCCTGCTGTGACTGACCCTAATCCTTCAGGAAAGTGAGACTGGCGGTCTCGGAATCCAGGAGCACCGCGGCCCCCAGAGGCAGGGTGTGATTGTCGGAGTGGTGCCCCGCGGGAAGACCGGCCAGCACCGGGACTTTCAGGGGTTCCAGGGCGGCCTCCATCACTTCCAGGTACTGGCCGGCGGCGTCCGCGCCGGTGAAGCCGCCCAGCACGATGCCCTTCACCCCCTCCAGGGCCCCGGAAAAAAGGAGATGGTGTATCAGACGATCCAGCCGGTAAGCAGCTTCATTGTGGTCTTCCAGGAAAAGCACCGCCCCGGCAAGGCGGGGGGCAAAGGGGGTGCCCAGCAGATGGCACAGAGTGGTAAGATTGCCTCCGATAAGAGGGCCCCGGGCCTGGCCGGGATGCAGTACCGTCAGCCCCCGGTAAGACAAGGCCCGGGGACCGGCGGCGGTGAGCCACTGGAACAGGTCCTGCCGGGCTGCCGGAGCAAGACGAGGCAGGTGGGCCACGGTGGGGCCGTGGAAGGTCACCACCCGCAGGTGCCGGTGGAGGTAAAGGAGGAGGTTGGTTAGGTCACTGAAGCCCACCAGCCGTTTGGGGTGCTCCCGGAGCGCCGACAGATCAAGATGAGGCAGGAGCTTGAGGGAGCCGTAGCCACCCCGGGCCCCGATGACGCCTTTGATCTCCGGGTGACGCCAAATCTCCAGAAAGTACCGGGCCCGCTCCCGGTCGGCCTCCCGCCCCCAAGCCCGGGTGACATGGACTTCCGGGCCACAAAGCACCCGAAAACCCTGCTGCCGCAGGAGCTCCACCCCCAGACGGCACAGGTCTTTATCCACCGGAGAGGCCGGGGCCACCACTGCGATGGCGTCGCCCGGCTCAAGGGGCGGCGGCCAGAAAGAATCATTTTCAGAAAATCCGGCAATATCCACCATCGGCCAATATCCTAACAGGTTCCCCTCCGGCTGGTCAAATCCGGTGAAAAAACATGGTATATTGGCATTATTCTGGTGATAGCCCAAACTGTTATCAGTATCAGTAGGAGCAAAAAGAAGATTCACCTGGGACCCTGAGCCGCAGGCGAAGCATCTGGATTCTTCGGCCCCTATGGGGCCTCAGAATGACCAGAACCAATCAATTTTATGCTCTGAAGTAATATGCATTCTGCTCTTCCGGAAAAACAGGAAGCCCCTGCCTCCCCCCCGGACCGCACTGCGGCGCTGGCCTGGGGATTCTTTGCCCTGGCAGCCGCCTTCCGCCTGGCGGACTTGGAGACCCGCAATCTCTGGACCGATGAGGCTTGGGTGGCGCTGGCAGTGCTGAAGGCCTCCCCGGCCGAGGTGCTGGCCGCCGGCAAGTCCACGCCGCCCTTTTATCTCCTCACTGTCTGGGCCTTGTCCCAGGTGGCGGGAACCAGCGAGGCCATCCTGAGAGCCCTGTCTTTCGCTTTCGGCCTGGGAACCGTGCTGCTGTTCTGGCCCCTGGCCCGCCGTCTCACCACCGCCGCGCCGGCCCTGCTTGGCTTGGCCGCCCTGACCTTCTCTCCGGTGATGGTCTATTTCTCCAAGGAGCTGAAACAGTACAGCGGGGATGCCTTTTTTGCCGTGCTGGTGCTGCTTCTGGCCGAGCGCCTGCGGGGCTCCCGGGGGGACAAGGGGTGGGTAGCACTGGCCCTGGCCGGCGCGGTGGGCTTGGGCTATTCTCACAGTCTCGGGTTCATCCTGCCAGTGGCCTTGGCCTCCCTGTGGCTCGCCCTGCCAGCCCAGCGTTTCCGGGTGGCCCTCACCGCGCTTTTCTGGGCTGCGGCCTTCGGGGTTTTCTATTTCCTGTTTTTCCGCCGCCAGATTGACGCGCAACTGCTGGCTTACTGGTCCGGGGATTTTCCCGACTTCTCCAGCCTCACGG
>JAFDHU010000278.1 GCA_019308625.1 Deltaproteobacteria bacterium | reverse complement strand
AAAAGCGGATGCCTTGGGATCAGTGGTTTTGGGGCATGATGAAGGCAATGTAAAAGCGGATGCCTTGGGATCAGTGGTTTTGGGGCATGATGATGCTGTCCAGGGGGCGGCCTTGGGGGCGGTGGTTTTATATTCTGATATTCCCGTTGAAGGCAATATTGAAGCGGATGCCCTGGGAGCAGTGGTTTTGGGGCATAAAGAAGCTGAAGTCAGGGCCGCGAGTTTGGGGGCGGTGGCTTTATACAGCGACGTTCTGGTCCATCGGAAATTTCCCGTTCCAGCACCGAAAACCAGGTGGCAGAGTCATTTTGGCAAGAGGAAATTTCCGGTGGTAAACTGAATCCAATAAGGAGGGTTTATGGATGAAGGGACAAATGCTGACCGGAGAAGCTTACGCGCCCCACCTGGTGCTGGATGGCTACGAGTGCGACTCGAAGCGCCTGCTTGAAAAACCGTAAATATCCGTTGATGCACCCCAAAGCAAAAAAAAAGATGACAGCGGCGAGCTTGAGCCAGAAGCTGACAGTTTGCGGGCTTGCCAGGAATTAAATGCCGAAGGAGGGTTTTATGGATGGCCGAAGTATTGGGGAGCAACCTGTATGTGGCTGGCTGGGCATTGCAGGGGAACCTCCCGCCGGACCGCTTGGCGGAAATCCTGGAGGGGGCGGTAAAACGCATGGGGATGAATACTGAAGGACTTAAACCGGCCATCTGGCAGTATCCCCTGCCCGGCGGCAAAGGAGGGGTGGGCCACACCGTTTTCCAACCCTTGGTGGAGAGTTTTATCGTGGCCGATGACTACCCGGAGCTGAACCGCACCTATGTGCTGGCGGTGAGCTGCCTGCCTTTTGACCGGCAGATAATATCCCGCTACTTGAGCCGGCGCGTCGGCCGCATCATAAACCTGGGGGAGCTGGTATTATAAGCTTGCCGCATTGGAGGGGTTATGGTGGGACTGCTTAAATCTCCGGAACAGGTGCTGTTGGCCGCGGCCCTGCTGTTCGGTGCCGGTCTGGGATTCGGTGCCGCCAGCGGCAAGGGCTGGCTCCTCTGGCAGCGCTTGCGGAACGGCGGCAAACCAAACGAGATGCAGCAGGTGAGAAACCTGCTACATGATATGGTGCCCTGCAAATACCACAGCGGACTGGAAGCCAATATCAAGCACCTGCTCCGGGAAACGGCCGAGATCAAGGCCACGCTGGGGGATATCTGGTCGTCCATTAATGAACTGCGCCGTAACTTCTACGTCAGGAAGGGGGAGTGACAGTGAAGTGGGCTATCCACGACGAGGCGGCGGGCCGGAGGTCGCGGTCGGCCTTGGTGGCCATGGCGGCGTTCTGGTTCGCGTCCTTCAAGTTCCTGCTCAGCGGCGCCACCCTGATTATCTGGGGGCATACCATTGAATTCGGGGAGGTGGACGCGGTCCTGCTGGGGGCGTTCCTCACGCCCTGCTTCGCCCTGTATTTCGGGCGGCGAGCCACGGATGCCTATACCAGGGCAAGACAGGCCGAGCACGGAGGGGGAGATGGACAGGCCGGTGCTGTGTCTGAGGCACGAGGGTGACGGCACGGCGTTAGTGCGGGTTGAGTATCCGCCTGGAGACCGGGGCGGACCCATCCGAGTAAACATCCGGGACTTGCTGATTGAGCTGTCTGCCCCGCGGCAGGTGGACATGGGAAGATGGATCAGGCTGAGAGCCAGCAGGCCAGCTCAGAAAGACCATGAATGGGCTTGAAAGGAGATTAAGCAAGGTTCGGCATGAGCAGGTGGGAGCTGTGGCTGATGGGCTGGATTAAAGTGGCCCAGGGGCTGGTGCTGATTCTGTCCCTGGGCCGGAAAACCACCGGCTGGGACATCCGGTTCGCCCGATGGCTGAAACGGCAGAGGGCTGACTGATGCGCCGCTACCGGGTGACGGCCTCGGCCCTGAACGTTCGGCGGGGGCCGGGAACCAATTACCGGAGGATGGGCAGGCTCCGCCGGGGGCAGGTGGTGGAGCCGGTTGACGCGCCGGGCTGGCTCCCGGTGATGCTCCGGGACGGACGGGTGGGGTGGGTGTCCGCCAGGTATCTGGAGGGGTTGCCCGAGGCTCCAAAGCCGGGGCCGGAGCCTGAATACGACTTCTCCACCAAGCGGGGCACTGTTGAGGCCATCAAGGCGGAGTGCCGCTGGCAGGGCCTGGGGCTACCCGCCCAGATCGCCTATGTCCTGGCCACGGTGGAGTGGGAGACGGCCCGGAAATTCAGGCCGGTCAGGGAGGCCTTCTGGCTGAGCGAATCCTGGCGGCGGCACCTGAGGTATTACCCCTACTATGGCCGGGGGTATGTGCAGCTCACCTGGAAAGAGAATTATGAGAAATACACCGCCAAGCTGAGGGAGCGCTTTCCGGAGCGGGCGGCAGAGATTGACTTGGTAGCTGACCCGGATCAGGCCATGGTGCCGGAGTATGCCCTGTTCATCCTGGTGGACGGGTTCAGAACCGGGACATTCACCGGAAGGAAGATAGAGGACTACATCAACGCCGAGCGCACGGACTTCATCAACGCTAGGCGCTGCATCAATGCCCTGGACCGGGCGGAGGAGATCGCCGCGCTGGCGGAGGGGTGGTTTGAGACAGTAAGAGCCTGAAGTCCTTGACTGTTTAAAGTAGGTGGGGTTTTTT
>JAFDHU010000277.1 GCA_019308625.1 Deltaproteobacteria bacterium | reverse complement strand
ATCTGCTGGAGCGCAGATTTGTGGAGGTATGGGAAAAGATCGGGCAGGACCTGGAGCGCAAAAAACTGGCCCGGCTGGATCTCACCCGCTACGGCGGGGCAAAGACCGACTACCTGGATCAGTTCCGCACGGACCTTCCCGGCCCTCCAGTTTGTCAATTGTGCGGCAAACGACCCGCCAGCCCGGAGGTGAGGGGAGATCCGCTGATCAAGCAGGTGGCATCAGCCTGCAGGGTCTGTCGGGATCATGTCTTTTTGGGGACCAACCTGGTGAAAAGGAACCGCCTGGCGATTACCGCCGCGGAAGCGGACCTTTGGGACCCTGACTCCCGCCTGCGGGAACCCATCTTCGGCCGCTATCAGGTGGCCTTTGTGGACGGCTTCCTGCGGAGTCTGGCCCGCGCCGGTCACCTGCACAAGATCTGGGATATCTCCCTGGACCCGCAAGGCCGGCTGACTCCGGAAGTCACCCTGCGATTTCTCAACGGCTACGTCCCGGTCTATGAAGAAGAGGACCGGTATGATGATCGTCTGGTGGGACTGGAAAACGGCTGGGAGCCCGGCGATCCCAAAACTCTGAATGCCCTGGCCCGCCTGGCCTTAAGGCATACCGACAGGAAACTTCAAGGTCTGGAGGCCCTGGGCATTCTCCAGGCGGATGTGGACAATCTGGGACTGCTCCTGACCTGCGGCCTGCCGGAGGAGAAGTTCACCCTGTCCCGGCTGGCCACCTTGAGCCGCCAGTTGCATTTCTTTTTCTGTCTGCACCTGCCGCACCGGCTGATGACCGATTCCCGGTTCCGGAACATTTATACCGTCTTCGCCGGCGGAGACGACCTTTTTCTGATGGGGCCCTGGAACGGCATCATTGCACTGGCCCGGGAGATCCGGAAGCAGTTTGCGGCCTATGTGGGCGGGAATCCTGAAATCCATCTTTCCGCCGGCATCAGTCTGCAGAAGCCCCACACTCCCTTGAACCAGCTGGCTTCTTCGGCTAAGTCTGCCCTGAAGGAGGCCAAAGTTGCGGAGGCAGCCAAAAACCGGTTGGCCTTGTTTGGAGAGGTTGTTCCTTGGGACCAGGTGGCCGAACTGCAGGCCGTGCATGACGCCCTGGCGGATTGGCTGGAGAAGGGGTGGTTCACCGTGGCCATGCTGTACCGTCTAAACGAGCTCATTGGCCTGGCCGCTCAGGAGAAGCGCCTGACCCGGGGGCCGGCCCACTTGGACGACCTGGCCTGCTTCAAATGGCGTTCCCATCTGGCTTACTTCACTGCCCGCAACGTCGCCCGGGGCCTCAAGGGCGAGGCCCGGGAGGAAGTGATGAACCACGTTCAGGCCAAGCTGGCCCTGTGGCTGGATACCTATGGCGGCGCCCTCAGGCTGCCCCTGTGGGAACTGCTTTATGAAAGGAGGAGGACATGAGCGAGCAAGTTACTGACATCCGGTTTTGGGCGGATCGGGAAAAAAAGATTCCCGATGCCACCATTTTCTGGCAGAAGGCCGAGAGACTTTCACAAGTTCTGGCCAACCAGGGGAAGTCCAACCGCCGGACCCAGATCAGGCGGTTCTATGACGAGGTCCTGCGGCTGGACCAGGACGCCAAAAGGCTTCCGGAGGAGCAATGGCCCAGCATCCAGGCCAGGCTGAACCTTCTGGTGCCCAAGGCCGTCTATGCCTGGGGCCGGGACAACCTGGTTTCAGAGGAGTTCGTGGAATTTATAAAAAATTCGGTGAAGCAAATCGACAACAAAGAGGATTTGGCCATGTTCGCCACCTTCTTTGAAGCCTTCATGGGATTCTACCGGAAAGAGAAGAAAGAACAATAGCAGGAGGCTGGCCATGCAACTGGTGGATATTACGGAAATCAAGGGCAAAATCGTGGTCAAGACCGGTTTGCGCATCGGCGCCGGCGACACAGAGATGCGCATCGGGGGCGTGGACAACACCGTCATCAAGCATCCCCACACCCTGGAGCCTTACATCCCCGGGTCCTCTCTCAAGGGCAAGGTCAGAAGCCTCCTGGAGATGAAAAGCGGCCTGATGGGAAAGACCCGGGGGGAGCCCTTAGGATTCAAGCACCTTGAGGGAGTGGATGAGGAAAAAAGAAAAGAAGGGGAAAAAATTCTGCGGTTGTTCGGCACCAGCGGAGCAGAAGGGGAGGAAATCGCCGCCATCTGGCCCACCCGGGTGTCCTTTGCCGACTGTCCTCTGGATGAGGCCTGGCGGAACCAGGCCATTAAGGAGGGCTGGGCCTTCACCGAGGTCAAAATGGAAAATGCCATCAACCGCATCCAGGGCACGGCTTTGAACCCCCGGCCGGTGGAGCGGGTGCCCGCGGATACTGTGTTCAGTTTTTCGGTGACCTTGAAAAAGCTGGACATTGATGACGGCTTAAACCTGGAGAAGCTTCTGCTTCTGGGCCTCAAGCTCCTGGAATACGACGCCCTGGGAGGCTGTGGCAGCCGGGGCTACGGCCGCATCAGGTTTCAGTTGGAGGAGCCTTATCAGAGCCGGTTGGACAGCATTCAGCCCTTTGCCCGGGAGACCTGAGAGATGCGCCTTTTTGAGATCACCTTGAAGCCCCTTTCGGCCCTGGGCACGCCCCTGGTGGGCGACACCCTGTTCGGCCAGTTCTGCTGGCAGGTGGCCTATGATCCGGAGCTGC
>JAFDHU010000276.1 GCA_019308625.1 Deltaproteobacteria bacterium | reverse complement strand
CCGGCGCCGGCTGCCATTCCTCGGTCTCGTCCATCTGCTGAACCAGAACCTTGGTCAGCGGCAACTTTGCCAGCTTGGTCGTTTTTCCGGTAAGCTGCTTCTTTTTTGACATATCTCCAGGAATTCGGCGGTGAGCTGCTGATAATCCAGGGCGCCGGTGCATCTGGGGTCAAAATCAAAAATGGCCCGCTGGGCGATCTGGGCCTGATTCAGGGCCTCATTTTTCATGATTACGGTAGTGAAGGTCTTGTCCCGATAAGGCTTCAACTGTTCCAGGATGTATTCGTTGGTTACCCGGTTGCGGCGGTCAAACATGGTGAGGAGAATCCGGAACACCTCGGCCCGGAAAAGCTCCTCCGGGCTTAGGTCCTTGACCGTTTCAATGGTGGTCAGCAGGTCTGCTAAGCCGTCCAGGGAATAGCGGGAGATCTGGCAGGGGATGATGATGAAATGACAGGCGAACAGGGCGTTGGTGGTAAGCACTCCCAGGGACGGCGGGCAGTCAATGACCACAAAGTCGTAATTTGCCTCCTTGAGGGCCTGGGCCAGGATGGCCTCCCGGAACACCCGGGTGTAGGCCTGCTCGGCGGAGCGGGCCAGCCGGATGTGGGAGGGGGCCAGATGGAGCCAAGGGATGTAAGTTTCCACCACCACATCGGTGATGGCCTTTTTGGGAGTGCTGACCACCTCGGCCATGGACTCCCGGAAGGAGTCCGGATCCACCCCGATGCCGATGGTGGTGTGGGCTTGGGGGTCCAAATCCACCAGCAGGGTCCGAAAGCCCTGGTAGGCCAGACCGGCGCTTAAATTGATGGCGGTGGTGGTCTTGCCGGTCCCGCCCTTCTGGTTGATGATGGCAACTATCTGCGACATGTCCGCCAGGCGCCTGGCCCCTCCCTTGGCGGGACGCGCCTTCCGTTTCCCGCTTGCCCCATGCGGTTTTTTTTACGATGGTAAAGTAAAGGCTGGGCGGCGTCAAGAAATATTACCGGACCCTAATCGCGGCCATTTTTTGGTCAAACTCCCCCCCGTTGGAACAGAGATTGCACGACTTAAACGGCGTTTGGTCATTGATGGTCCAGCAATCTTAAGGTGACGCCCATGGAATTTGCTGCGGAGAGACGCCGCTTCGGCCGGGTAAGGGTGTCTCTGGAGGTCTACTACTCTGTCAGGCTCCCGGAGACAGGGGAGCTGTTGCAAGGCTGCGGCAGGCTCAAGGACTTCAGTCTCAGCGGCCTGTATTTCTTCACCGAGCCGCCGGTTTCCCTGTTTCCGGGGCAGATTCTCACCCTGATGATCTCCGCCTCCCTGCCCCACCTGGACCTGCCGGACATCTCCTACATCAAGGCCAGGGGCGAAGTGATGCGCCTGGAGCCTTTCAACGACAATGACCATAAGTGCGGAATAGCCATAAATTTTTTGGAGAGTCCCACCTTCTCCACCCCTTCCGAGCTGTGGCCTGAGGCCCTCACCAGTGTTCAGTTTTCTGAACACTACATGTTCACATATTAATCATTCTGCCGATAGTTTCCCAAAAATCAGAATCTTATATAATAATTAAAAAAGTTGACCTCTGTGCAAGATTATTAAACAAGTTTGCAACCAACCCATGCCCCGGAATATCCAGGTGGCCGTAGCCCTAAGCGGCGGGGTGGACAGCGTCGTGGCCGCCTCCCTGCTGCAGGAGCAGGGCTACCAGGTGCTGGGCGTGCATCTGCTGCTGGCGGACACCTCCCCCCCTCCCGAACATCTGGCGGATCTGGCCCGTTCCCTGAATATCCCCCTGAAGACCCTGGATCTGCGCCAGGAGTTCGGAGACTTGGTGGTGCGCTATTTCCTGGAAGCTTACCGCCGGGGCCGGACCCCCAATCCCTGTGTCACCTGCAATGCAGTTATCAAATTCGGGGTACTGTGGGAGAAAGCCCAAGCCTGGGGGGCAGCCCGCCTGGCCACCGGTCATTACGTACGGCTGCGGTTCCTGCCCCACGGGGAGCCGGCCCTCTATCGGGGAGCCGACCGCGACAAGGACCAATCCTATTTCTTGTGCCGCCTGCCCCGGGAAGTCCTGCCGCATTTGCTCTTCCCGCTGGGGGAATTCACCAAGGCCGAGGTGCGACGCCGGGCCCGGGAACTTGGCCTGCCCTTGTCCCCCAAGTGCCGGGAAAGCCGGGAAATCTGCTTCATCAAGGATGAGCGCTACCTGCATTTCATCGCCCGCCAGCTCGGCCGCCTGGGACCGGCCGGCGAGGTGGTGGACCGCCAAGGCCGCCGGCTGGGCCGCCATCGGGGCCTGGAAGGCTATACCGTAGGCCAGCGCCGGGGCCTGGGCATCCCCGGACCGGAACCTTACTACGTCCTGGAAATCCAACCCGAAGCCAACCGCCTGGTGGTGGGTACCAAACGGGAACTGCTCTCCACCGGTCTGCGGGCCTCCCAGGTCAACTGGCTCACGGAGCCGCCCACCGCCGCCCTGGAGGTGACTGCGGTCATCCGCTACCGCCACCCGGGAGTGGTGCACTTCGCCTCCCCCCAAGCCGCCGTAGCCCCGGGCCAGGCAGTGGCCTTCTACCAGAACGAGCGCCTCCTGGGCGGCGCCTGGATTGAGGAAAGAATTGACTGAATGGAGGAATTGAGGGGAAGGGTTGGGGGAGGGGGCAGGGGCCTGCGGCCCCTGCCCCCTCCCCCAAAAGAACCTATGCCTTACTATCGCCTCATTACTTTTGGCTGCAAGGTGAACCAGTATGATTCCGCCGGGTTGGCCCAGGAGTTGGCGGCCCGGGGTTGGAGTGAGGCCCCGGCGGGGGTGAGGCCGGAGCTTATATTGGTGAACACCTGCACGGTCACAGCCCGGGCCGATCAGGAGGCCCGGCAGGTTATCCGGCGTTTGGGCCGGGAGTTTCCCGGGGTTCCCATCTGGGTCACTGGCTGCTATGCCCAGCGGGCTCCCGGGGAGCTGGCCTCTCTTCCCGGGGTCCGGGGGGTTTTGGGCAATTCCGAGAAATTGCAGATCGCTGCCTGGCTGGAGC
>JAFDHU010000275.1 GCA_019308625.1 Deltaproteobacteria bacterium | reverse complement strand
GCTGACATTATCAATCGCCGCTGGGGGGTGCGGGGCGACAAAACCAAACCTGACTAAACCCCCCTGGCCGGAGCCCGGCCCCAGGAAAGCCGAGGCCCTGAGACATCCCAAAACGGGGGAGCCTGGCGTATGGGAGCCGGCCTGGAGTGAGGCCAACGGCGTGAAATACACCTTGGAGCTGGAAAAGCGAAACAAGCAATGTGACCTGATTATTGACGCTTTGACAAAGTGACGCTGAGGTGCCAAGTGACGGAAGATAGGGACAATTTCGGCTACAGCGATTATACGGTTTACAAGCAGATGCACTTGCAGGCCATTCTGCAGACGCACCTGCGGGTATGTGAGGCCGTTTTCAGAAAAAATGACTGGCCCCACAAGATTTATCACTATTTTGACCTCCATGCCGGGCCGGGACTTTACCGGCACAATGGCCGGATAATCAAAGGCAGTCCAATGCTGTTTTTGGATGCTTGGATGGCCGTCGGCCTTAATTGCAGGGCAGTTTTTTTTGAAATAGAGGACGATCGCCGGACCGCACTCATTAAAAACCTGAGCGTGATTTTGAGAAGGACCCCCCTGAACATCTCTGTGGCGTTCCACGGGGATCACTTAAAATTTCTTCCCTGCTACTTTGATCAGGATGCACAACGGCCCAGGAAAAAATTTGGCCTGATCTATGCCGATCCGAGCGGCAGTTTGCCGCCCTTTGAACTCCTGGCCCGATTTTTTGAGGGGAAGGGATATTCAACCCTGGATGTCCTGCTGTATTGCTCCCCCACCAACCTCAAGCGTCAGCTCAAGGCTTCCACCTGTCCCGTCCAGAAGCGCTTGGGCGATTACCTGGAACTGATACCGAAAAGACATTGGATCGTCAGGGAGCCGTATGGTCCGCACCAATGGACCTTTTTGATCGGCACCAACTGGACTGATTTCCCCACCTTTGAACGGTTGGGGTTTTATCGGTGGGACAGCGCCAGGGGGAAAGAAATTTTTGACCAGCTGAATTTCACCAGAGAGGAGTTGGCGGCATGAGAGTATCTGAAGTTGTCAAGTGGGTTCGCCCTCCGTTTTCGGAGCTGTTCCCTACCCCGCCGGTGGTGTTGGAGGCGGTTAAGGAGGCCATGGCGGCATGGGGTTATGACCGGTCCCAACCAATCATTGTCTGGGATGAGGGCCAGGCGGTGATAGACGGCCACACCCGCATCAGGGCCGCCCAGGAGGTGGGGGTGGAAGAGGTGCCGGTGCATTACAAGAGTTTCGCCACCGAGGACGAGGCCCTGACTTATGCCATCCACCTGCAGAAGAACCGCCGCAACCTGACGGACGCCGAAATTCTGCGGTGCATTGAGGCGCTGGACAGAAAGCGGAAGCCTCAAAGAAATAAAAAGGGGCAATTTGCCATGCCCTCAAATGAGGGCACGGAGACTGGAAAGTCTGCTTCTGCCAAGGAAACTGCCAAGGTGGTGGGCGTTTCCCGGGCCAAGGTGGAGCGGGCCCGCACGGTCTTGGAGAAAGCGCCCCAGGAGATAAAAGAGGCTGTCAAAGCCGGGGAGATGTCCATCAACCGGGCCTATCAGGTGACCCAGGAGAAACGCAAACTGGAAGCGGCCGGCAAGCCAGTCTTCAACCGCACCAATGACCGCATCGAGTGGGCCGCCTGGAGCTGGAACCCGGTGACCGGCTGCAAGCATGGCTGCAAGTATTGCTATGCCCGTGACCGGGCCAAGCGCTTTTACCCCCCGGAAATAGGTTTCAACCCTCATTTTTATCCAGAGAGGTTGTCTGCCCCACAAAACACGCCGGTGTCTAAATCCACTGAGCTGAAAGAGCGGCTGGTGTTCACCGTGTCCATGGGGGATCTGTTTGGGGACTGGGTGCCCCAGGAATGGATCGGCGCGGTGCTGAAGGCCGTCAGAAGGGCGCCCCAATGGACCTTTATTTTCCTGACCAAAAACCCCAAACGCTATCTGGAAGTTGAGTTCCCGCGCAACGCCTGGGTAGGCGCCACTGCGGACACCCAGGCCAGGGCGGATGAGGCACTGGATGTGTTCCTGGCCTTGCACTATGGCTTGGCTGGGGTCTCAAGGCCCAGCATTTTGTTTCTTTCAATGGAGCCGCTACGGGAAGAGATAGATTTATCCGGCGAAATCAACCTTCATTTTGGTTCTGTCTCTCGCCTGTCTGCGGTGGACTGGTTGATTGTCGGAGGTCAGAGCGAATCTAGCGGTGAGCCGGCCCGACAGCCGGAATGGCAATGGGTGGAGAAAATCCTTTGGCAATCAAGGGAAGCAAAACTGCCTGTGTTTTTCAAACCGAACCTGACGGCACAGCCGCGGGAGTATCCTTCTTTGCGATAACCCCCAACCTCTGAAGCCGCCGCAGGGAACGGACCTGAAGATGTGGTTGATGGTGCGGCCCGGATGCGGCCCGGGCCAAACGGCAAAAGGGTGAAAGGAGACAATGGGGAAGTTTACCACTTTTCTGGCAGTCACCTGCTTTATGGTGGCGGCGGTTGTGGCCGGCGTCCTATGGCTCCTGGCCCTGCCCTACCGCCTTTGGCGACCAGTCTTTGAAAGGGCCTATGATTGGTGTGCAGATGTCGTCTTGTAGCTGGAAATGATGATTGCAGTCCTGGTTATAACAGGCCAACCGGCGACAAAGAAAAATTCCCAGCTCCTG
>JAFDHU010000274.1 GCA_019308625.1 Deltaproteobacteria bacterium | reverse complement strand
CTGGAGGCGGTGCATTGGGCGGTGAAGGAGTATGCCGGGGAAATCGCCGCCATCATCGTGGAGCCGGTGGCCGGCAACATGGGGGTGGTGCCCCCCCGAGCCGGGTTTCTGGAGGGTCTGCGGCGTTTGTGCGACCAAGAGGACATTATCTTGATCTTTGATGAAGTGATCACCGGCTTCCGGGTGGCCTGGGGCGGGGCCCAGGCTCTGTACCACATCAAGCCCGACCTCACCTGCCTGGGCAAAATCATCGGTGGAGGCCTGCCGGTGGGAGCCTATGGCGGCCGGCGGGACCTGATGGCCCATCTGGCCCCGGAGGGACCGGTCTATCAGGCCGGAACCCTGTCCGGCAACCCGGTGGCGGTGGCTGCCGGGCGGGCCACGCTGGAAGCCCTTCAGCCCCACAGCTATCGGGAGCTGGAAGAGAAGGGCGCCTGGCTGGCCGAAGCCCTGACCCGGGCCGCGGCCCGGCATCACCTGCCCCTGACCATCAACCGGGTGGGCTCCATGCTGACCCTGTTCTTCACCGAGGGCCCGGTAACCAATCTGGCCGAGGCCAAAAAATCCGATGTTACGGCCTTTGCGGCCTTCTTTCAGAGCATGCTGGCTGAAGGGATTTATCTGCCGCCTTCCCAGTTTGAAGCTTGGTTTATCTCTCTGGCCCATACCATGGAGGACCTGGAGAAAACCGTGGAGGCGGCCGAGCGGGGGTGGTCCCGGTAGGAAGGCAGGCCCGCCGTTTTGCCTAGTTTGAGGTAGCAGGCCAGACTGCATCCCGAGACTTTGAGCCAAAAAGACAGAATATTCAACAGGTTTTCTATAGTTGCCCTTATCCGCGGATGACTAAAATTTGCACAAATGGGGTCGGAAATAATACAGAAAAACTGACAGATTCTTAAAATTTTCACTTGATAGTTTGAAACAAGCTGCGGTAAGATGCACTCAAAACTTGCTCGCCCTTCTTGGTTTAATTCAGCCCCGGAAAGGAGGTGAAAACCAGAAGCCAAGGTTGGCACAGGGGCGCGGACTATTATTAACCTCTAACGCGGCTTATTTTGGGTTAATTGATTTTTGGGGTCTTTTGACTGAGCTAAGGAGGGACTAAATGGCAGTAGATAAGGCTCCAGCCAAAGCATGGCGCGTGGTATTTGCCGGCACCGCCATCAACCTCTGCTTGGGCGTGTTGTACGCTTGGTCCGTGTGGAAAAAGAGCCTGGTGGTACCGGTAAACAAAGCCACCGGCCTGCCCATGTTGGAACTGGTGGGGACGCCCAATCCTGCTTTCCCGGGCTGGGAATACATCAGCAATTCTATGGCAGCCACACCCTTTTCTCTTTGCGTCATTATTTTTGCCATCATGATGATTCCCGGCGGTCGGATTCAGGATAAATTGGGACCCAAGGTGGGCGCCATCACCGGCGGTCTCTTCCTGGCCCTGGGCTGCATCCTGGCCGGTATTTCCAAAAGCTATGCCGGCTTGGTCATCGGCTTCGGCATCATGGGCGGCATCGGTATGGGCATCGGCTATGCCGCGCCTACGCCGGCAGCCCTGAAATGGTTCGGGCCGCATCAGCGGGGCTTAGTGGCCGGTCTGGTAGTCAGCGGTTACGGCGGTGCCGCCTTGTACATCTCACCGCTGGCCCGACTATTGATTAACACCACCGGCTTGACGGGCAGCTTCGTACTCCTGGGCCTGTGGTTCGGTCTGGTGTGCATCATCGCCGGTGCTTTGCTGGCTTGGCCTGAGCCCGGTTATGTGCCGCCGGCACCGCCCCCGGAGAAGGCGGCGGCTATGGCCAAAGCCTCCACCGCCATTGACTGGAATCTGTCCGAGGCCTTGAAGACCTGGCAGATCTACGCCCTGATCTTCCTGTTCATGGGCACCACCCAGTCGGGCCTGCTGATCATCGCCAACGCCGCCACCATTCTGAAGAAGGCAGCCAAAGGGTCTGAATTCCTGGTGGCCAACGCCTGGATCCTGGCTTCCTATGGCGGCCTGGTGAACGCCTGTGGCCGGATTGGCACCGGCAAGTACTCCGACATCATCGGCCGGGACAACGCCTACACCCTGAACTGCTTGGTCTCCGCGGCCTGTCTGTTTGTGCTGCCGTGGATCATCGCCTCGCAGAGCTTGGTGTTGCTGTTCATCGCCGTATTCATCGCCTACTGGCAGTACGGCGGCGGTCTGGCCCTGATGCCCTCCTACACCGCCGACTTCTTCGGCACCAAGAACCTGGGGGTGAACTACTCCATCGTGTTCCTGGGCTGGGGTCTGGGATTCTGGACCACCAAGTTGGGCGGCTGGATTGAGGACATCACCGGCAGCCTCACCTACGCGTTCTGGATTGCCGCGGTAATCCTGATCATCTCGGTGTTGCTGTCCCGGGTCACCAAGCGGCCGATGCACGTCACCGAGTAAAGGAAAACTTTACCCCCGGGTCCGCCTCCGGACCCGGGATCTGGACGGGAAGGCAGGGGGCTTGCCCCTTGCCTTCTCTCTTGTTTTGAGGATAAATTTAAGATGTTATGATCAACATCACCGACGCCGCCAAATCCTGGCCCATCCCCTACATTCCCGACCCCAGCCACCTGGCCCTGGATGCCTTCGTCGCTTTCATCGTCTCGGCCCTCCTGGCCATCCTGATTAATGCCGAAGCCCAGGCCTGGGTGGCCACGGCCCTGGGGGACTCCCGGCC
>JAFDHU010000273.1 GCA_019308625.1 Deltaproteobacteria bacterium | reverse complement strand
TGGAAGCGCCACAAAAGGAGAGCCCCGGAGCTGTGCCGGCGCCGTCTGATCCGGGCGACTACTACCTGGAGATGGGCGGCACCCTGGCCGGCCTGGTCATGAGCCAGATGGCCACCGCCGAGCACCCGCTGTTCTACATCGGCTTCCCCATCACCCCCGCGGGCAACCCCTTCTATGCCTTGGCCGCGGAATACGCCAACGGCCATCCTTACCTCATTGTGGACGAGAACAACCCCTCGGAGAAGGTGGCCGCGGAAAAGCTCCTGGGGGTGGCCCGCACCGGCGGGGCCCTGCCGGTGACTTTCACCGCGTCCCAGGGCTGGCGGCTGTTCGCCGAAATCATGCCGCAGCTGGTGGGGGCGCGGCTGGAATGCATCTTCGTGCTCTGCCGCCGGGCCCTGGCTGCCCCGGCCCTGAACATTGAAGAAAGCCACACCGACTTCATGACCTTCCGGGACGACGGGGCCATCATGCTCAGCCCCAAGAGCACCCAGGAGTTCGTGCCCTGCCTGTATCTGGCCCGACTCCTCACTCATTGGGCCCGGCTGCCGGTGGTGGCCTCCCTGGGCGGCATCACCGACACCCACAAAATTGAGCTGGTGAAGGTGCCCCCGGACCAGCAGGTGCGGGCCTGGCTGGCCAAGTGGCTCAAGGATTTTGACTTTCTGGAAGACAAACTTCTAAACCGCCGGGGCGAAGTGATTGTCCACGGTCCCAGCGCCACCAACGAGCATTATCAGGAGACCCAGTCCGAAGTGGAGAAGGCCCACGCCCTGGCCCTCAGGGTCTTCCCCTTGGCGGTCCAGGCGGTGGAGGAGCTCACCGGCTACCGCTTTGAGCCTCTGGAGGTGGCCGCCACCGCGCCCGGGGAGCCCCTCACCCATGCCTTGGTGCTCACCGGCTCCTTCTTCCCCAACGCCGAGGAGGCTATCCGGGAGCTTAAGGAGGAGGGCTGGCGACATCTGGGGGCCGTCTCCATCCGGCTGTTCAATCCCTTCCCGGAGGAGGAACTGGCCGAGGCCCTAAGCCAGGCCCAGGTGGTGACCGTGCTGGACCGCTCCAACAGCTTCGGCTCGGTGCCGCCCCTGGCCAGCCGGGTGATGAACGCCCTGGCCCGCCATCGCCAGGAGGCCCTGCCGGTTTTCCGCCCCGTGGTGGGAGGTCTGGGCGGCCGGGAAATCACCGTGGCCCATCTCAAGGAACTGATGAAATTCAGCGCCTTGTTGCTGTCCCCGGAGCCTCAGCCGGAGCCCCGCCTCAGGCGGCAGCTTCTGGAGGGCGACCCGGTGCTCCAGGGCCTGCTCACCGAGTTGGCCGCCCTGGAGGACCGCAATCTGGCCCGGCACACCCGGGCGCCCCAAATCCCGGGAGCAACCGCGGCATCAACCCCCCGGCCCATGAGTTTCCGGGAACACTTGGCCCTGGACCTTATTGTAGGGAATTATGCCCGTATTCTGGCCAACTACGGAGCGGTGGAATTTCATGACCCCAAGGAACTCTTCGGGGAGACCCGGCTCCTCAAAAAGCTCCTGCTCCGCCTGGAACTCCTGCAGGCCCGGAAGTTGGCGGAGCAGGGGCGCCTCAACTTCCGGGGAGCTTTAATCCTGCTGGAATACAGCACCGAACCCGAGGACTTCCGGCGGGCCCTGGCAGCCCTGGAGAAACTCATCCAGGCGGCGCCGCCGGATGAGGCCTGGCTCATGTACGGCCTGGGCCGGGGCTACCGGGCCAGATACAAACCCCTGGGCCTGGAGTTGTCGCCGCCCCCCTACCCTGCTGCACCCCAGACTGCCGTGGCGCCGTCGCCGGCTCCGGCCGGAGAGGAAATCCCCCCGCCCCCACAGCCGCTGACCATTCCTTTCAGCGACGCTGAAGCCGAACGACTGCGTGAGGCCATCCGCACCCTGGTGGCTGAAACGGCCTGGCGGGATACCCTGCGCAACCCTGAGGATGTGGAGCGCCGGGCCCTGGAGCTGGTGGCCCGGAACCCGGACTCGGAGCTGTCCCGCCTCACCGGAGAAGAAAGCCTCCAGGCCTATCGGGACACCTACACCGGGGTGATTGACCGGGCCCTGCTGGAGGAGGTCCTGACCCAGCATTATGCCCCGGAACTTAAGGAAATGTTCAGCGGCGACGGGCTGAGCGCTCTACACCTGGTGGTACAGGGCACCGTGGCCTTTCTCACCCGGAATGCGGGGGATAAACCTTTGAGCCGGGAGGAGGTAAACCGGCAGGCAGCCCTGGAAGTGGAGCGCTATCTGCGGGAGGAAGTTTATCCCAGGCACCGGCGGGTGAGCGGTTTTTATCATGATTTCTATAAGGCCCTGGTGGAGCCGGACATCCGGCAGCTCATCGCCCGGGAAACCGCCGGACTCGGCTGAAGGGAGGGTCACGTGGAGCAGACAGTGCCAAGCCTTGAGCAGATTCCGCCCCTTACTCTGGAGAACCTGCGCCCGCGGCTGTACAAAGCGGTGCGGGCCACTCTGCTGGCGCACCGGGACCCGGAGGCCCGGGCGGCCCATCTCAGCCAGTGGCTCACGGCCTTGGCGGCCGAGGGCCCCCGGGAGGTGACCTTTCCGGAAGCCCTGGCTGAATCCCAGCGGCAGGCCCTGCAGGAAGGCTGGCGCCGGGCTCTGAACCGCTGCCGGATACTGGCGGAGGAGTGCTTTCACTGGGAAGGCGCCGACTTTGACCGGGTCC
>JAFDHU010000272.1 GCA_019308625.1 Deltaproteobacteria bacterium | reverse complement strand
CCACAAAGCCCCCATAGCCATAATGCCCTTACCGGGGCGGACTCTCAACAAGGGCATGCGCACTTAACCGGCCTTAGTCCAGCTACATAGAGGCCTGAATTCCGAAGAGAAACCGGTGCTCGTTGAAGGTAAAGCCGCCGATATTGGAGCTGCGGTCCAGGAATTGATAGTCCAGGCGCACCCGGAACCAGCGGGTGAAGGGGCGGCTGAAGCCACATCCCAGGGAAATGATGTCATCTTCGCGGCTCTTCAGCTCCCCGGTAAACGGGTCTATGGTAGTTCCGATGTAATCGTTGTTGGTATAGGAAAACGCCAGATAGACCTTAGCCCGCAGGATGTGCCAGTCATGGTTCCAGGAAAAGTAGACGGCGGTATGCCGATAGGCATTATTGGCCGCCAGATCCACATCTTCCTGGATGGAGTGCTGGGCGGTGAGGGAAAAATTGGTGAAGCTGCTGTAACGATAGAGCATCTGAATGCTCATGGCAAAGGAATCCGGGGAATTGTCCCGGCCTGGCAGGTCCCGGTCGTAGTTTTTCACAGTGTAACCGAATTTCACGGTGCCGGTGAGCTTGGCCGTGGGGTCCCAGGTCAGGCCGATCAGGGGACTGTGACTTAGGTTGTCGCCTTCCGGTGCATAGGGATACTCCCGGGAGGTGATGATGTACTGCAGGAGAAGCGAGGTTTTGGGCCAGAACCGGTAAAAGAAGGTCACACCCCCCGTATGTTCCCGGTATTCATTGCGGCGGTCCGCGGGCAGGGCGAAATCCAGGTAGTCAAACTGGTAGGAACCCTGAAGCTTGGTCTTGTCGGATATTTTATAGGTGGCGATGAAATAGGGATTGACCCGCTCATAATCCCGCTGCCGGGCGATTTCCGAACTCCGCTCCTCAGTGGCCGCCCGGTAAGTGTTCCCCAGACGCAAGCTCAAGCCCCCACGGAAGTTAATTTCCACGTCCGCGTTGACATTGTGGTCATAGTGGCTGTCCCCATGGTGGTCGGTGTAGATGAAATAATTACCCAAATAGCCCACGGAGACCTTGTGCCGGCCAGCAATAGGCAGCTCCAGTCTCAGTCCGGGATAAATGGCGTTGATAAAGTCTGACTTTTTATCGGTGGAGGTCTGATAGATGTTGCTCCGATAGATGCCGTTGTATTCCAGATAAGGGGAGACGATTACCGGCCCGAGGCGGTGATACCGCCAGCCCCGGATCAGGGTGTCATAGGCGGCGGGATAGCCATAGGGGGCCAACATCCCGGTGGCCGGGCCTACCTCCAAAGTGGCGTATGGAGTAGGCGGCAAAAGGCCGGGAAAGAAGCCCGGCTCCATGAGGGGCATTTCCGGAGGCCTTTCCGGCTTCCGAGGCGGGGCTTCAGCTTCCTCCTCTCCCGACGCGGCTTCCTCCATCTGGGGGGGCGCCCCTTTCCCCCAAACAACTCTCCCCGGTATCCATATCAGCACCATCAAGCAGAGCAAGCAACACATCCATTTGTCGCCGGAATGCCATCTCATTGTCCGCGTCCCCTACTTTTCCCAGAACCCGCACCTCAGCGAGCCGGACTGGCCACGCCGCCTCCGCCCCAGCCGGGAAAAGTGGGGCCCACGGCTACCGGATAGGCCGGCGGCGCCGGTGGCGTATAGGTGTAAGTCTCTGCGCCGGGATAACCCAGTTCCCGCAGGCAAGCTCTCACATCTTCCAGTTTAGCCCCCGCGGCCATCAGAGCATTGGCGGCCTCCTCCATAGGCAAGCCGGCTTCCACCGCCAGACGCATTAACTGGCACGGCGTGCAGACGCCCAACTCCTTCAGCCTGGCGTCAATGACACACCGGTCCATGAAAAACTTAACCACCCTTGAAGGCTCAATTCCCCTGGCGATGGCGGCCTTCAAGAGAGCCTTGGGATCGGCACCCGCATCCAGGGCCTGGGCCAGGATGGCTTCAGGAGTCAACCCAGCACCTAGACCGTTGGCAATAACTTCTTCCAGAGGCAGTCCCGCGGCGACATCACCCGGAACCGTGGCCCAAACCGGAGACACCACCAGCAACAATGCCGGCAGAAGCAACGGCACCCACCATAATTTTTTAATTTTTCTCATAAGTTCCCCCATTGGCGGCAAAATTTATCCCTTTCCCGAATCAGCCGATAACTAGCCTAAAACCCTGAACCTTAAAAACTCGGTCCGGACCGAAAAGGCAAACCATCCGTGAGGGTGGGGCGCAAAGCCACGGGTCTTGCCAAAGCGCAAGACAGCCGGGCTGCCGAAGTCTGGGAACCAGAGAGGCTCTCCCCCTGCTGACCACACCTTCCTTTCTGGCGGCCCGGGCTTCCCTAAGGGCTGCCAGAAATGAGGCACAGAGATAAGTTAATTTATTTTTGCCTGATTTTTATGTCCGTCTTGGGGACGGCTTCCTTTCCTTTTCCTGCTCTGGGGATGAAGGTCCTCCAAACTCCCCAATTCAAAATTTATTATCAATCTACCGCTGACCTTTGGGAGTTTGGGCACCGCCTTCATCTGCAAGTTTTTGGGTCGGCCTCAGCCTCGTCTTCCTCTCACCCTGTCGCTACCAAGCTCAATTTCCTGTTGGCCCGGGTGTGCAGGATCTTGAAAATCAAACGTTCAGATTTTCCTGTCTTGAAAATTTACCTGCTGAAAAACAGCCGGGAGGTGTATCGGCGCCACCTGTTGTTTCAACCTTGGAAACAACCTCTTTT
>JAFDHU010000271.1 GCA_019308625.1 Deltaproteobacteria bacterium | reverse complement strand
CCGTCAGGCACAGCGGGGAAAGCAATTTCGCTTGAACCTTCCATCCCATGTTCTTCCTCGCTCAGGGCCTTGAAACTGAAACTCGGCAGTAGCCCAGACCCCGATTCTTTTGAGCCCCCAGGTGGGTCAGAAGACGGGCTCCATTCCTGAGCAATTCTTCCCCACAGGCATCCAGCTCCCCTTTCACCTTGGCGATAAAAGTCAGCCCTTCGGGCAACACTTCCCCGCAGAACAGCAATTCAGGCTCGGCCACCCTCCGAATCCGGCTCAGCTTTACCTGGGTGCGGCTTTCTCCCGGTCCGGTGCCGGGCGGGCGGGGGGCAGCCAGTCTTTCCTGGAGCAGCCGTTCCGCTTCCGCCGGTGACAAAAGGGCGTCGCCAAATTTCAAGGACCCTTCGCGGAAACGGGACCCGAACAGGCGGCAGATAATGCAGGGCTCTTCTCCGGGGAGACAGGGCCGGACATGCTCCATGGTCTGGCAAATTTTTCCGTAGGAGTCCCTTGCCAGAGTAAGGGCCAGGCGTTGGCAAGCATGGCGCAGCAGGCCCTTGAGGGTGGAGCCCGGGATATAAGGCAAACCCCGGGCGTCCCGTACGGCGAGATGATCCAGCTTCCAGGCGAATCCCAGGCCGCTTCCTACCCGAAAAGGACTCTGCATTTTGATTTCCAAAGTCAGGTTCGCAGCCACTGCCCCTCCTCACCGGATGAAATCGTAGAGTTCCACCAGATCCAGCATGGGAGTCTCATATTCTCCCAGCCGCCCGCTGACTTCCCGCCAGGGAAAAGGCATGAGATTGAAGTCATGGGCCGTCTCCAGCAGGGCCTGACGCGGGGAAGGGTCGCCCTCCTTGGACAGCCGGGACAAAAGCACCAGATAATCCAGACAGGCCTGGAGGCGTCCCTGAAACAGGAAGGTAGCCAGATCGGGCACTTTATTCCGGGGGAAACCGCTGTCCTTAAGTCTACGGATGCGCTTCACCAGCCTCTCCAGGGCTTCCCTGGTATAGGGCCGCTGGTAGCGCCGGAGCCCGTCTTCCTCCAGGGCCCGCCGCTGTTCCTCCAAAGGTTCCAGCAAGGGGGCGGAGGTGACCAGAAAGTCCAGAGTGGCCACCTCCCCTAGGCCCTGGCCGTAAAGTTCCCGGTTCAAGACCTTGGCGGATTTGAGCAGCTCCCGGCCGGTGGCCAGCAGGCGATGCAGGGGAAAGCGGTCCTTGGCGATGGCCACCCCCACGGACATGGAAGCTTCCAGGCCGGTGCAGGGAATTTCTTCTTTTCCTACCTGGCCGCCGTTTAGGAAAAGCTCTTGGAAGAACCGACAGAAATCCAGGGCCACCGGCACCGCCAGGTGGGCCGGCACCACCGCCGCCAGGTCGTCTCCTCCGGTGATGAAAAACTGTACCGGATAAACCGTGCCGGCCTGGGCCCCACCCAGATGCTGGTGGACCGCCTGCACCACGGCCCCCCGGGTGGCTACATCCAGGGCCCGGCTGAAATCCCCCAGGGCCCGGAACAGGGCCTCATCATCTCCGGAGTGGCGGTCCAGGAATTCCTGACGTTTCAGGCCCATGCGGTTGCCGTCGGCGTAAATCAGACCCGCATAGCCGCTGGGCCGGGAGGCCTGGCCGATCTCTTCCATATCCTCAGGCCATCTCACCAGGTCGGTTCCAAGGATGTCTTCTAAACGTTGGTAAACAAGGGAATGCTTGTATGAGTGCCCTCCCTGGAGCCGGGTCAGGCAGGCGCTACAGACCAAACGGGTGGGATCTCTCGGGCGGGGGCCGTAGGCCGGCTGGCAGCCGCACAGGTCGCAGACTTGTAAATACGGCAGGCGTACCAGAGGAGGCGGGCGTCCCCGCTCATCCTTGCGCCGTCTAAGGTGCCGCTCGGCCCGCGCCAGCCACTCCCGGGCCTTCTCCCCGTCCCGCCGGGGCTCCCAGCGGGTGGTGATGCTGGCCCCGGGAGCTTCGTCCCGATAGAGCGCCTCCAGTTTCCGGCAGAAACCCTGGGCCGAAGCCGGATGGGAAAAGCGGACCAGGCCGCTCCCACCGCCCAGATAAACCGTGCTCCCTGAAGTTGCGGCAATCAGCTTCAGAGTCTCCAGCCGGTTCAGCTCGTCCAGCAGGCCGCTGGCGCCCCGGATTTCCTTGAGGGTGGTCGTGGCGAAGACGAATTCCTGGATGCGGTCGGTGTCAAATACCACCAGATGAGGCAGATGAGACATGGCCCGTCTCCTGATGGCGAGGCCGTTACTGTCTGCGGTCTTCGGGCTCGGCCAGCCGGCGGGTGGGAGGAGGAAGGCGGGCCCGGTAGCTGAGATTGCCTTGGCCGGCTGGTGGGGCCGTCAATTTCCACTCATTTTAGCGCAGCCCCCGGGAGGGGGCAATCTTTTTGTGGCCGGAAAGCGGTTCGGGCGACACTCGAGGTCTTGCCCGGAAGCCGAGAGGACCCGTGCCTGCGAGCCCTGAGCCAGATTGTCAAACCCCTGCCAGCCTGCCAAGGCCTTGAAGGCTGGAGAGGGAATCGCCCGAAGGCTCTGAGCGGTTTCCCCACTTATTCGTAAAGGGCTCGCGAAAGAACCACTTTACAAAAAAAGTCGCAATCGCCCGCAGGCTCTGAGTGGTTTTTCCCACTGGATGGGATGAATTTCAACCCCTACATGGGGAAGGATTGTGTCGCAATCGCCCGAAGGCTCTAAGTGGTTTTGAGATGCCCCCAAAAGTGAGACACTTTTTATGAGAGGGTT
>JAFDHU010000270.1 GCA_019308625.1 Deltaproteobacteria bacterium | reverse complement strand
GGATGTCTTGTTATGAGAATCCATTTTGGACATCCATCTCTTAAAAATCACTTAATCCTCGGAACAGGTGATTTTGGCAAAAGTTTGCTGGTCCTCTATTTCCAGCTTCTTGGCCACAGCTTCCGCCAAGTCTTCCGGCAAAATGCCATATTCCTGAAGCGGCTGGGCAGCTTTTTCCAATTGCTGGTGCAGGCGCCGCAAGTAAAAACGCACGGCGTCCCAGATTCCCGTGGCCTTCAAGGCCATAGGCCCATAGGAGAACAACTTGATAATATCCGCTGGCTCAAGATTAAGGGGAAGCTCCTTCGCCAGCTTATCCAGGCTAACCACTTTGATATCTGGATTGTTGATGACTATGGTGTCAAATTGGATCTGGCCATCTTTAATTTCAATGGCGATATCTTGTCGGGATATCCTGCTTAAGACGCCCATAAGACGGTCCCAGACCTGAAAGGGGATACTTGCTTTTCCCCAAGCGAGGGGCTGACAGGCAAGCTTTATAGAAAATCCAGGTCCGGAAATGGAGCATTTTTCCGCTACTATGAAGCTCAAAATGGACGCTTCGGCCAAAGAGCCCATTTTGGCAATCTTCAGGCTTTTCTTGTGTCCGAGGAGTTCCGACTTGGAAATGATGAATTTCATGCTTCTCCCCACAATGGCTCAGTGCTTTAAACCCTCTTCTTAAGTTTCTTCAAAAATCTGTTTAACCAAGTCATCAATTTCTGCCAGTTCCTGCTGCAGGTGGCTTCTCACCTTCTGGCGCAGGCGGGCGATGCTCCTGATTTTGCCGGGGCCGCCTTGGGCCAGCCAGTCTTTGACCTTGGCGGCGCACCGCTCCCCCAGCTCCGCCAGGCGCACATGCTCCGGGTTTTCCCCGTCAAATTGGGGAATGGGAAGTTCCAGGACTTTTTTATGGATATGCCGGGGACCCCAAAGACCACGTGCTTGCATGGGTTTAATTTTTCTATCTATAAAAGGTGCGTTTAATAAAGAAACGAGATAATAGGCTTCTCTTACGGAATTAGTTTCATAAAAATAGGTGACACAATCAGATATGAAGCCTGACACATGAACTTCTTGGCCATTAATCAAAAAGCTGATATTGTTATTTATAACAAGTGAGGCGGTTATAATGGTTCCTGAAGTTATATAGGTAACATAATAATTTAATTGAGAGCTTTGTGAAGTAAGTTTCTTACGATAGTCCAGCCATTCCAAAGCGGTTGTCCCCTTTGCCTTTGCTCCCCGTCTTCTGGCCCATTCTTGTTTCACTTTATCAAGCCACCGGGCCAGGTGAGAAAAACCCTGCTTCCGGGCTTCGGCAGCATCCAGGAGCCGGTATCTTCCCGCATGGGGCTCAATAGGCAGGACCACCAGGCGGAAGGGCAGGTGGCCGAAGGGCAAGAGGTCAGTGGACAGCAGGGTGGCATACAGAAACTGGCTCTCCACCTGGCCGGAGAAGCAAATATCCTGATAAGGCTTCTTGGCCTCTTTGAGGGCCCGGGGGTCGGTGACCAGGGGAGGGGCCTCGGGGTTGAAGCCCAGGGGCGAGGGCTTCACCTGCACAAACCAGAAGGAGCGGGGCACGATGGTGGCCCCTTGAAAGAATTTTTTCTTGTAAAAGCTGGGGCCTTTCTTGACTGTCGCCGGCCACGGGGCCCAGAAGGTGCGGCGGCCACGGTGATGCAGGGTGAAGTCAACGGAAGCGACGGTCAGTTTGGCCTCGGCCTCCGGCAAGGAGACGTTTTTCCGGGGCAGTTCACCGGCCAGAATCTCTCCCGGCAAGGGACGCTGGCCTGACACCGCCTGAAGTTTTTGGGCCCACAGCACGCAGCAGGGCACGTTAAAAAGCGGGATCACATTCTCACAGTCTCACAACTCCTGCCAGATGAGGCGCAGATGGCTGTCCCGGCTTAGGCGGAAGGTCCCACGCCGCAGCTCATCGTGCTGGTCGGCGGTCATCACAGCCCGGGGCAAGACAAACCCGATGGTTCCCCCTTCCTTGAGGTAGAGGTCAGCGGCCCGCACCAAGAAAAGGGTGCCCACCTCCATGTGGGTGATGAGGTGCCCCCGGCCGGTGAGGAGGCGGTGGATACGGGTGATTAGACCGTGCACCTCATTTTGATAATCGCGATCCAGATAACGGTAGGAAATCCAGGGCGGATTGCCCAGGATAAAATCAAATTTTTTCAGGAAGAACAGTGGCTTGAGAAGGTTCTTGAGAATGAAGGCCCAGATGGTGTCCTTGCCGTCTTCAATAAACGATTTCAGAGCCAGGGAGACGTGAAACAAGTTTTTTGCCAATTCGGTTTTGTGGTGGGCGGGGAAGTTCCGGGCTGCCAGATATTTTTGGAAAATCTCCAGAGAAACCGGCTGGCCCCGGTTTTCCTCGGCGAAGTCCTTGGCCATCTCCACGGCCAGATTGTAGATAGCTAGATTTTCCACCAGTTCTTCATGAATGACGACTTTCCGGTAAAGATTGGCGGGGTAGGCGTAACCCTTGCGTTCTGGGAGGGCCACGGTGTCGGCCAGATAAACGGGAATGGACACGGGTCGGCGGCGCTTCCGGAGCAAGTCCCCTAGGCCCAGGATGTAATTGGTCTTGGCGGTGATGACAGCCAAAGGATGGATATCGGCTCCCCCACGTTCTCCAGGATGTGGGCCAGAGTTTCCTGGGTGCGGCCCAGACGGGCAATTTTTTCTCGGATGGTGAGATAAAGAAAGGTGCCCGAACCGCAGGCTGGGTCCAGCATGGCCCCCTGGGGATTGGCGTCTAGCATCTTGTTGATCATCCGGTGGGCCAGCCAGTCCGGGGTGTAGTATTCCCCTAGGTCATGGCGGGTCTCCGGGTCCACCAGCTCCTGGTAGAGGGCCTTGAGCACGTCCTCAGACAGCTCTCGCAGACGGTAATGGCGCAACAGACTGAACAGGGCGCGCACCACCCTGAGGGCGGTCTGATGGGCGGGGGGCCGGGCCAGCCAGGAGAAGAAGTCCTCTTCCAGGAAGTTGTCTATTTCCAGTTCCTTGAAGAGGCGGCCTTCCAGCATCCGGAGAACCTGGTCGTCGCCGGGGAGTTCGGTGTTTTCGGTGAGGCGCTGCCAGGCCAGGAGCTTGGCCAGGGTGGCCAGATAGGTGTGGCGCACAAACAGTTCATCGGCTGCCACCTTACTGCCGTAAACTATGCGCAAGTATTTGTCCCAGGCGTCAAAGATTACTGCAAAGGCATCCTGGTCTTTCACCTGCCGCCACAGGGTGAGAAGGGTTGCGTTGGCCGTCTGGAAGGCGTGGCTTTTGAGACCGAAGTCCTTCTCTATGCGTTCACTGGTAGGAGAGTAGATTTCCTGGCGTAGCAGGTAGCGGTCCAGCCAGAAGAAAACCTCATCCGTTGAAATCTGTGAGACTTGGCGCCAGTCCACCTCTTCCAGAATCTGGAGTCGAACCGCTTCGGGCACAACCTCTGCGGCCTGGAAATCGTCAAGGACCGGAGTATAGGTGATGAAGCGGACCCCGTCGGTGGCCACGCAGAGGTAGGGAGTGCGGGCCTCGGCAGGCTCCTGGGACCAGAGGATGGCGGTGTAGCGCCGCAGTTGCTTCTCGGCTTCGGCCCGGGTTTTGGCAAGGTCGGCCTCAAATTCAAGGATGATGTTGCCAAAAAGATGGTCGGCCTGCCCTCGCAGGACGCGGTCTTTTTGCCGCACCTTCAGATATTTTTCCACCCCCTGGGCATAGTTCTCAATAAAGCCGGGCTCAAGGGCGAAAAGGGCTTGGAGCAGCATGCTGAACCGGTGGGACCGGGCCGGCTCTGTATTCAGCGCCTCCACCTCCCTGAGGTACCGCTGAATTAATTCATCACGTTCCGGGCCTCGGATGTCAGGCATGCGCACTCCTTTTTCCCT
>JAFDHU010000269.1 GCA_019308625.1 Deltaproteobacteria bacterium | reverse complement strand
CCTCAATCCCAAATTATTGAACGCTTGGTTCTGGCTCATCGGCGGTCTGACCACCCTGTCTGGTATTCAGTACATTTACGGCGGGCTGAAGATGGTGAGCCAGTCTTCCCAGTGAGGTTAAAAGGGAGGGTGGCCGTGGCCCAGTTGATCGATCTGGAAGCCTTTCGCCGCAAACTCATGGCCGACAAGGGCTTCCGCACCTGGCTCAGCCGGTTTCAGGAACAGTTCGGCCCGGACACCCGCCTGAAGGACCTGAGCCCCGCCACCCTCCTGTATCTGGCCACGCCGGGAGAAGAAAATCTCTATGTGTTCTTCGATTTAATCATGGGGGCCTGTGGACTGGGCGGCTCAGCCCGCTTTCGCCTGAATGACCTTGATTCGGCTATGAAACTGAAAATCATGGACACTGCCTTCGCCCTGCTGGATCGGGTGCGTTTTGAGGTGATGCGCCGGCTGGGCTGGGTGGAGGAGGTGCCTGACGAAGAAGCCCCCCTGATCACCCTGGTCAAGGAAGCCTGGTCCCAGGAAGCAGCTTTTGCCCGGGCTGTCCCCCGACTTAGTCCGACACGGCCGGAATATGACACCTACCGAAAACTGCCCCAGATCCAGCAGCGGGTCTTCATCCGGCGGCTTATTCCCCGGGCGGTGGCGGAATATCAGGTCCGAGTGGAAAACCCTCCCACGGAATCTTAAAAATTCCGGAAATTCCTTTCCGCGGAATCCCACCTCTGGGCGGCTTCCTGCCGGCCTGATAATCTCGACCTTACTCCCGAAAACAGTTCCGCTCTCCGGGGTCTCTGGGTAGCTGTCGCTGATGCCAGATTTCAGGGAAGGACCAGCCCGGGAATGCGATCCCAATGGAGCAGGTGCAGGGTAAGAAACAGGGCCAATATGGCAGCCGCGGCGGCCAAGGCCAGCCAGTCCCGGGGGGCCAAGCGCAGCTCCAAAAGGAAGGTGCGCTGCCGTCGCATCTGGAAGCCCCGGGACTCCAGGGCCCAGGCCATAGCCTGGCTGCGCCGCAGGGTGAGGAGAAAGATGGGCACCAGAAGCGGCAGATGGCGCTTCAGTCGGGTCCAGGGCGGGCCGCTTTCCAGGTGAATCCCCCGCACCTCCTGGGCCTCTTTCACTCTTTGGGCAGTGGCGAAAACTTCCGGGACCCAGCGCAGGGCCAGAGCAAAGGCAAAAGCGGCAGGGTAGGGGAGGCGCAGTTTTACCAGGCCCAGGAAGAGCTCCTCCACCCGGGTGGTGGCCAGGAGCACCAGGCCGGCCAGCATCATGGCCGCCAGCTTAAGGAAGGTGGCCAGGCCGAAGGCCAGGGATTCCCGACTGATGCGCCAGATCAGAGGAGTAGGTCCGCTAGCCATGACGGACCACAGGCTGATACTGAAAACGGCCAACCCCAAAAGTAGCCAGCGGATACGGGCCACCTCCCGCCAGGCCCGGGCCCAGGCCACCTGAACCACAACCACCAGGCTTCCCAGGCCCACCACCTCCGGGCTTTGCGGCAGGAGCACTATGGTGAAGCTCACCAGCAGCCAGGCCAGCTTGGTGCGGGGGTCTAGGCAGTGAATAAGGGTCAGGTGCGGAGCGCCACTATTTGCTTGCATCGGCCCTTAATTTTTCCGAAAATTTCTGTCTAATGCTTTAGATTAGCACGGTTGGCCGCCGGTCACCAGCCAGACATACCTGAGCTGCGTCCAAGACTTGAGTCCCAAGGCGCGGTTTGATCGGGTTGGACGGTTCTCCGGCGGCAATCACTGGCAGCGCAAGCAAATCTTTTTAATGGGGAAAATGCATGGTGAGTTCGCTGGTTTTGGGTTTGATTCTGTTTGATGTCCTGCTCAATGTGGCCGGACAGCTTTCCCTTAAATTCGGCATGACGAAAATAGGTAACTTTTCTTTGTCAGCCGGCAGTCTGCCGGTGGTCTTTCTCAAGGCCGCCTTTAATCCTTACGTGATCCTGGGTCTGGGGCTCTATGGCATGGGGTTTCTGGTTTGGCTCATCGTATTGGCCAAGGCGGAGGTGAGCTATGCCTATCCCATGATCTCCCTGGGCTATGTGCTGACCGCGGTGCTGGCCTGGCAGCTTTTCGGGGAAAACGTGACCCTCATCCGCATGGCCGGCATTTTTATCACCTGCCTGGGGGTTTTCATCATTTCCCGAAGTTAAGGCCGCCACAGGCGGTTCGGCTTGGCCGACAGAATCGGCAGGCATAACAAGCACCCTGAGTCGGGCCGTCCCCCACCGCCATGTCATCACCGGACAGCAGGCAGACCGGTTTGCTCCCCGGGGCAGGGCCACCGGAGCCGCCTTCCCCGGATGGCGGCGTTTTTTCCCGCCTGAATCGCCTCTACCTTCCCTTGCCCCGGGCCACGATGCCCACCGTCTTCAGGAGAATGGCCAAATCCAGCCAGAAGGACCGATGCAGCAGATAAAACAGGTCGTATTGCAAGGTTCGGGCATGGGCCTCCACGGTATTGGCATGGCCCACGTGAATCTGGGCCCAGCCGGTGAGGCCCGGCTTGACCAGCAATCGCAGGCGGTAGCAGGGAATCTCGCCGGCCAGCAGGTCGGTGAAATGCTGGCGGATGGGACGGGGCCCCACCAGGCTCATGTCGTTTTTCAGGACATTCAGCAACTGGGGCAGTTCGTCCAGACGCAGCTTGCGCAGCACCTTGCCCACCCGGGTGATGCGGGGATCATTGTCTCTGCACCACTGGGGGACACCGCCTTCGGCACTATCCACCATGGTGCG
>JAFDHU010000268.1 GCA_019308625.1 Deltaproteobacteria bacterium | reverse complement strand
CATCCTCAATATCCCCATCCGGCGCCGGGCTGTTGCCTCCCCCATGGCCCGGCGCCATTCTTTTTGGCCTGAGGCCTCCGTCTTTGGGTCCAAAAGACCTACTCCAGAAAAGCAGCGCTGCCAGGACGCGGCAAAGCCTTTCCTAAAGGACTGAGGAACAGGGGGAGTGGGCGGGCTTCCTACAGGTGCCGGAAAGAATCTACAGAGAGGCTGGGTTTCGCCCCCACAGAGGATAGCGGGCCAGGTGCCAGGGGCGGTAATAAAGCTGTTTTTGCCTCAGAAAGTAGTAGCCCAGGACCTTGGTGACGAAGTCCTTGGTCTCCTTGATGTCCGGCACCCGGCAGCCGGCATCCAGCACCCTTTGGAAGCCGGCGTTGTAGGCAGCCAGGGCCAGAGGCAGGGACTGGCCAAAGAAATCCAGAAGAAGACGGAGATAGCGGCAGCCGGCCAGGATGTTCTCCCGGGGACAGAAAGGATCCTTCACCCCGAGAAATTCAGCGGTGCCGGGCATCAACTGCATCAGGCCCATGGCACCCTTGGGGGACACGGCTTTGGGGTTGAAGCCGGACTCCGCCCGGATAACGGCCTCGATCAGGGAAACTGGCAAGCCATAGCGGGAGGCCGCCTCCCACAGGACAGGTTCCAGCCGGCAGCTCCCCTTCCTGGTGTCGGACGGCCCCGGGCGTCGGACGCTGCAGATGATTATTCTGCCCCGGCTGTCCTTGCGGACCAGTACGGTGGAGGCATGGCGGACCAGTTTTTTAGGCAGGGGGAAGCTCCGTTGCGGATAGACCCGGGGCCTCACCGCGAATCCAGCCAAGGCCGCGGTAGCCGGCAGGCTGGGGGCAGGTCCGAGCCGTATAGGTTCGGCAGGCCCCCGGCCCACAATGTGAAGGACGCCTTTGGAATCCCGGAAGCGGCGCACCGTAGCCCCTGCCCGGCTGGGTACAAGGGTGGATGAAGCCCCGGGCTGGAGGCTCACAGGTGGATAGGCTGCCGGCGACACCGCGCTCAGCACCAAGTCCCGGGCTTCCGCCTTCCGGGCCAAGCAGCTCCCAGCTTTTTTGACCCCCACCAGGGCGGTGGGAGCTTCTTCCGGGCTGGAAGACCACCCTGCCACCTGAATGTCCTGGACCGCGTCCTGGCAGGGGGAATTGGTGATGTGAATGACTCCGCTCTGGTCCCGATAGGAGCAGACCGGCGCCAGAGGGGACGCAATGACCGGGGTGGAAACCGGCACCGGGGTGCCAGCGTCCCAAGACGTCAGCCTTATCGGGGGGGCAGGGGCGGCCGGAGCCTCCGGCAAGCTCTGGACAAATTCCGTCGGCCGCCCGGGAACATTGGTGATGTGTATCACTCCCTGGCGGATACTGATGTACGAATGAGGCTTGGTGGCTTTGGAGTTACTTTCCGAACCGCCCTGTTCCGGTTCCCGGGAAGGCGGAGTCGCAGGTGCAGGGGCGGCGGGCTCCTCTGAGAGTGAGGAGGCGGAATCCGGCTCCTCCGGAAGCGGCGCCCTCTCCTTCTGAAGATTGGTTATATGCAGAACGCCTTGGTGATCAGTAAAGCTTTCAACCGCGGCGGACGCAGGGGAGGCCAGCCAAAGGAGGATAAACCCGGCCATTATGCCCTTGGCCCAGCCCATGTGTCCACCTGCTGGAAATAATGCTGAGGAGAGCTCCCCCGGTTGTCAGGCGACTCCGGCAGTCTTCTTGGCGCTGAAGCCGCCCGGCGTTTAAGCGACAAATACAAACCCCCAAAGCCCCCATAGCAAAGATTTTCCCCTTTGGCAAGAAAATAATTTCGCAGATAAAAAAATTTAGTGTTGCAAGACCCCCACCATTTTATTCAGAGAATTTCTCGGGGCATGAAACAAGACTATTTGCCGCGGCTTACAGTGGCATCGGCGCGCCCCAACCACAATATTATTTCCCTCATCCTGGTAAAAACTGCAGGAGATCTTTCAGGCCAGAGCTACTTTCACCATTTGTTCCCGGGCTGATACAGTTACATGGATGCGGAATCCAATTTGGCCTGCAGCAGCCGGGCGATGAGTTGGGCATCCTCCGGGCTGAGATGTTTGATGGCTTCCTCAAACTTGTTGCCCTGCTCCTTTTGCTCCAAATAATTGGAAATGTCCGCGGCCACCCGCAGGGCATCGGTCAGCAGAGCGTGAACCTGGAGCAGGCTGGTCAGGGTTTCCCGCTGTTTCTCATAGGACTTGAGGACTCCGGTCAGACGGTCAAATTCATTGAGCCAGTCCTGGAAATTGTTTTCCACCCGGGCGTAGCTTTCAGCGTCCCCCACCATCCAGGCCCGTACGGTGTCCTTTTCCGCCTCACCCAAAGGCTCCCCTTTTTCCTCCCCCTGTTATTGGAGATTTGTTTAAAACCGCCTTGGGTCATTATAAATGAAGCCGCCTGCCGTCCCTATTCCAGGGCCCGGCTGGCGGCGCTCCTCCTGTGAGCATTATTCATCCCGGAGAAGACGGAACCCGTCCTTGGGATTGGGGTCAGTAAGCCGGCGAGGGCTCCAGGTTGGGGGATATTGCCGGAGCCAAACGCACGGACATCAGCAGCTCCGAGGCCAGGCGCTGCAGGGCGGCGGCCGCCTTCCCCTTCCTCTGGAAGATAGGGAAGGGGGTCATCTGATTGACGGCGGCCTCCACCGCGGGGTCAAAGGGCAGATGGCCCAACACCTGGGGCTGAATGCTGAGGAAATCCCGGCACACCGTCTGGATGATTTCGGTGGACTTC
>JAFDHU010000267.1 GCA_019308625.1 Deltaproteobacteria bacterium | reverse complement strand
AATCTCAGAAGGAAGCGGATGACCAGGTAGCTGGAGACCATGGCCGCCAGGAAGCCCGAGGCCGCGGCCAGCAGGGGGAGATCTTCCGGGGGGGCGTGCAGCCACTTGCGCAGGTGCCAGAGGCCGGCGCCGGCGATGATGGGGGTGGACAGGAGAAAAGAGAAGCGGGCCGCGGTCTCCCGGGTGAAGCCCAAAAACAGGGCACAGGTCATGGTGATGCCGGAGCGGGAGACGCCGGGCATGATGGCCAGGGCCTGGGAAAGGCCGATCAGCAGGGCATCCTTCAGGGTCAACTGGGACAGGGGGCGCTCGTGGCGGGCCAGGTATTCGGCCAGAATTAGCAGGAGACCCACGGAACCCAAGAGCACGGCGATGCGCTGGGGCTCCCGGAAGACGGTTTCGGCCTGATGTTCCAGGAGCACGCCGGCCAGGGCCCCGGGCACGGAGGCTGCCGCGATGTAAAGAAGGAGGCGGCCGTGAGCGCGGTTCTCCGGGGAAGGGCGGCTCACTGCGGCGGCCATGCCGCGCCAGTCGGGCCAGAAATAGGTGATGAGGGCGGCCACGGTGCCCAGGTGCAGAAGAAGGTCAAAGCTCAGGCCGGCCCCCGGGGCCTTGAAGTAATGTTCCAACAGAGCCAGGTGGCCGGAGCTGGAGATGGGCAGGAACTCGGTCAGGCCCTGCACCACACCCAGAAACGCGGCATAAAGGGGGTGCATGATATCAGCCGGGGCAAGAGAATTTGGCCGCAATCGGGCCTCCGGAGTTGCGGAGGCAGGACTTATGGCCTGCGTGCCCGGGGGGAATATAGCACGAGGGCAAAGGGCAGACAATGCCGAAGGCCACAAGATCTGACGCAGCGTGAGGTTCGGCCCCAGGAGGGCCACGCCGCCGCGGTGTTAAGGGCTCAGGAGGGTTTGGCCAAGCGGGCCTTGATTTTGCGGGGGGAAAGGCCTACCAGGCGCAGGCCTTCCGGAACCTGCACCGAGACTTCCAGGGTATGACGGCCGGGCTTGAGGTTCTCGGTATTCACTGTAGCCAGGAGCTCAGAGGTTTTGAGGTTGGTCAGGCGCCGGTACGGCCCCGACAGGGTAACGGTGACCGTGGAAGGACGCAATTTGGCGGCTTGGGGGCGGGCGTAAATCTGGATTCCGGTGAGGGTGCGGGTGATGATCTTTTCAGTGATGACCAGGTCAACCAGAATGGTGGCTGGCTCCTTCAGAGTAAGGTGAAGGTTTTTGAAGTCCAGGTCAGTGGCCAGGGTCACCGGGCCGGAAAGGTTGGCTAGGTCAATGGGGAGCGTGGAGATGTGCTCCAGCTTGGCCAGCTCGGAAGCCACGCCTTTGACGGTGACATGGTCAGGCCGGACCTTGATGCTTTTGACTTCGTAACCCTGGGGAGGCTGGCCCACGAGGGCGGGTTTGATGGGCAGGGTGCGGGTGATGGTGGGAGCCAGGGTCAAGACCAGGGGATTGGGCTGGACGCGGGTGACCAGCACGTCCCGGGGAAAGGAAAAAGACCCCGGACCCAGGGGAACTTCGTAGCGGCCGGCCTTGACGCCGGCGAGATTGACGGTGTGCACCAGCCGGGTTTCGGAGAGGCTGCGGATGAGCCGCCGGGGTCCGCTGACTCGGACCTGGATGGAAGGCGGCACATCGTTGGTGATCATCAGGTCGGGGCTCAAATTGACCAGCTCCAGGTTGAGATTGAGGGTGGCCTGGGAGCGCTCCTCCCCGCCCACGGCGAACCAGAGGGCCACGGCCAGCAGGAGGGAGAGGAGCTTGAGGCCCTTATGACGTCCCAAGGAGGCGAGCCAGCCGGTCAATTAGGGTTCTCCCTTTCCTGGTTTGGTTTTCAAAAATGTCATGTAATTCCTGACGGAGCTGCAGGCGGGTCAGGTTGCGGATCAGCCTGCCGCCCCGGGCCAGGGAAATCTGGCCGTTGGTTTCCGAGACCACCAGAGCCAGGGCGTCGGAATTTTCAGTGATGCCCACTGCGGCCCGGTGTCGGGTGCCCAGTACAGGGTCCAGCTCAGGGTTCTTGGACAGGGGCAGCACACAGCCGGCAGCGATGACGCGGTCGCCGTGAATGATCACCGCACCATCATGGGTGGGGTTATGGGGCCAGAACAAGGAGACCAGAAGTTCCCAGGTGATCAGGGCATCCAGTCGGATGGCCCCTTCCAGGTAATCGGTCAGGCCCACTTGGCGCTCCAGGACGATGAGGCCGCCGATGCGGTGGCTGGCCAGGGTTTCTGCGGCTTCGCAGATTTCCTCGGCGACCACCGGTTCGGCAGCGCCGGTGGGAACAAAGGCCTTGCGTCCCATGCGGCTTAAGACCCGGCGGATGTCGGCCTGAAACAGGATAATAATGATCAGGAAGAAACTTTTCACCACGCCGTCCAGGAGCCACTCCAAAGTGAAGAGCTCCAGACGTCGGGCGGTCAGATAACTCAAGAAGACCAGGAACAGACCGGCCAGTACCCAGATGGCCTGGGTGCCGCGCAGCATCAGGAAGACCTGGTAGATGATGACGGCTACCAGGAGGATGTCCAGGGCGTCCTGCCATCTCAAATTGAAGATAAACTGGGGCATAAAGGCGGCGTCACTGACTTCGGGATTGCTATGGCTGCAGGGAGCTGGTCTCAGGTGGAAATGTCCCCGATTTTGCCACAGCTCTTTAATTCAGGGGTAATCATACAATTTTTTTCCGGCGAAAGGGAGTGGGGGAGAAGCCTCAGCGGGCTGCTGGAGGAGATACT
>JAFDHU010000266.1 GCA_019308625.1 Deltaproteobacteria bacterium | reverse complement strand
CCGGCTGCAGTTTGACCACCGCTTCCAGGAAATGCATGATTTTCAAGTCAGGGGAGATAGGCCGGCCCCAGCGGCGTTCTTGGCTGCGACGCCGGATTTTGTCCTGCCTCAGGATCCGGTGGGTTTCCCGCAGGTGGTGCAGACACCGGGGGCACATCACCAGGAGCGGCCGATGGGGGTCGGCCAAGGACAGGTTCCGGGCCGAGAGATTAAAGCCCAGGTCCGGGTCAATGGTGAAGGCCGAGGTGGAGCCGCAGCAGTTCCAGTCCTCCAGCTCCTGCAAATCAAGGCCCAGGACCTGGCAGGCCCGCATCAGGGACTGGTTGCTTTCCCACGCTGTGGTGATCACGGCACAGCCGGGAAAATAGGAATACCGGAGGTTGTCCCGGCTGTTCATGGCCTGGCCCCCCGCCAGTAAGGCAGAAAGAGCTGATGGATTTCCTTGAGGGCCCGGACCCGGGAGGGCCTCAAATCCAGCTTGCGTTTGCTCAGCATCTTCAGGCCCAGGTCCACATCCTTGAACCACTCGCCGGTAAGGAGCTTGAGGCGCAGCATAATCCCCAGCTTGTGGGTGCGGCCGTGCCGTTCAATGGAGCGCAGCACTTCCAGATGAAAGTCCAGAATGTCCCGGGTGGGCACCGGCATCCGGGCCTCCAGGGCCATATGGCACAGGGTGTTCATCATGGCCGGGAGGTCGATGGCCATGGGGCACTGGCTGGAGCAGGTTTGGCAGTTCACGCAGATCCAAATGGTGTTGGCCGTCAGGGCCTCTTCCCGCAGGCCGTAATGCACCAGGCGCATGACCCCGTAGGGCGGGGTATCCATGGCCGCCACAAAGGGGCAACCGTTGCCGCAGGTACGGCAAAAAAGGCAGCGCTTCAGGCCAGCATGGCTGCGCTGCTCCACCTCCTCGGCAAACTCCCGATCCAGGGCGTTTACCTCGATGACCGAGGAAGGCTGGGCTTCTGGCCTAGAGGGGGCCTCGCAAACCGATACCTGGTTTTTCCTGATCACAGATAAAATCTTCCTGTTAAACATGACAAAAATTTGTTTTCCGGTTATTTATAAACGGATGCGGTGGCGAAAGTGGTGAGGGACAGAGAAACCGGAGGACTTCCGGCCCCCCTCACGATCTCTCCCACTTTCCTCGGGGGTGGGGAAAGGGGGGAGGATGAAATAGTTCCAAGTTCGTGCTTCCCGGGGTGGGTGCCACGGCCTCATTATATCCCGGATAAGGATAAAAGTTTACTATGATGTTGGCAACCAGAAGGTTTTTTCTCTGGGTCGCCCTGGCAATGGTGCTGATGGCGGCCTTGGTGGTCCCTGGCAGTCCCGGCCGGGCCGGGAATCAGGACTTCCCCGGAGAGGTGGTCAAGGCTGCAGTGCAAACCATAGCCCCGGGGGGAGCCGAACTGGTGGTGGTCCCGCAGGTGCCCGAAGGCTTTCAGTGGCTTAAGGAGGCCCCCATGCAGGTCAAAGTCACCTCCCAGGACCAAGCTGTGGTCAGCTTCGGCGGGAAGGCCGTGGCCGGGTGCCGCCAGCCCCGGTTTCCGTGGCGGGTGCGCTTGAGGGCCCAACCCGGGGAGACCCGGCTGCAGGTGGACCTGATACTCTCTTATTGTAAAAAAGGGAAAGGCGGCCTGTGCATCACCAAGCAGGTCCGCCTGAACCTGCCGGTGAAGGTAGAGGCAGCCGCCCAAAACCGGAAGCTGCGGGCCGCCTACAAACCTCCGGCCCTTTAGGAGTTCCTTGTCATTCTGAGGCCCCGTAGGGGCCGAAGAATCTAGACCCTTCGCCTGCGGCAGGGTGACCGGTAAATTCTCTTTTGCGGCTGTTAATCAATGAAGCCCTGCTACGGCATGAACCGGGATTTGGGGTTGAAGGGTTTATATTAGGGAAACGGAAAGGTGGTGTGGTCATGGAGCTGGTGTTTCGGCCCAGGCGACTGAGAAGACGGGAGGCCATCCGCCGGATGGTGCGGGAGACGCGGCTTGCCCCTGCGGACTTCATCTACCCCATGTTTGCCGCACCCGGTAGCAAAGTGAAGCAGGAAATCGCCGCCATGCCCGGAGTCTTCCGGCTCTCTGCGGACCTGCTGGTGGAGGAGGCCAAGGCTGCTTATGACCTGGGCGTGCCCGCGGCGCTGCTGTTCGGCCTGCCCACCAGGAAAGACGAGACCGGCAGCGAGGCGGCCAACCCCAGAGGCACGGTGCAGCAGGCGGTCAGGGCTTTAAAAAAGGCGCTGCCGGATTTGGTGGTGATCACCGATGTCTGCCTGTGCGCCTATACCAGCCACGGCCACTGCGGCATTGTGCGGGAGGGGGAGATAGACAACGACGCGACGCTAGAGGTGCTGGCCCAAGTGGCGGTGTCCCACGCCGAGGCCGGGGCTGATATGGTGGCGCCTTCGGACATGATGGACGGCCGGGTGGGGGCCATCCGGGAGGCCCTGGATGAGCGGGGCTTTGAGATGGTGGCCATCCTCTCCTATGCTGTCAAGTATGCCTCCAGCTTCTACGGGCCCTTCCGGGAGGCGGCGGAGTCCGCCCCGCAGTTCGGCGACCGCCGGGGCTACCAGATGGACCCGGCCAACGCCCGGGAGGCGGTGCTGGAGGCCTCCCTGGACGTGGAGGAAGGGGCGGACATCCTGATGGTCAAGCCGGCCCTGCCTTATCTGGACATCGTCGCCACCCTGGCCGCGGAGTTTGACCAGCCCATCGCCGCCTATCAGGTGAGCGGGGAATATGCCATGATCAAGGC
>JAFDHU010000265.1 GCA_019308625.1 Deltaproteobacteria bacterium | reverse complement strand
GCCCACCTGGCGGACATTGCCGGGATGTCAGTGGCCGAGACCCTGGCCGCCCTGAAAGAAGTCGGCTTGGGGTCCCTGCCCGGGGGCGGGGCGGAGGTGTTCAGCCCCCGCATCAGAAAGGACCTGTGTCCCAGGAAACTGTCGCCAGAAGGCTGGCTGGAGGTCTGCCAGACCGCCCACCGCCTGGGCCTCCACACCAACGCCACCATGCTCTACGGCCACGTGGAGACTATAGAGGAGCGGGTGGACCACCTCCTGCGCCTCAGGCAGGCCCAGGACGAAACCGGGGGCTTCCTGGCCTTTATCCCTTTGGCCTTCCACCCGCAAAACACCCGGCTCAGCCACCTGACGGAAACCACCGGGTTTGACGACCTCAAAAACCTGGCCGTGGCCCGCCTGCTGCTGGACAATTTCCCGCACATCAAGGCCTTTTGGATAATGATCGGCCCCAAGCTGGCCCAGTTGTCCCTGGCCTTCGGGGCCGACGACATAGACGGTACCGTGATGGAAGAGCGCATCACCCACATGGCCGGGGCCCAGACCCCACAGGGCCTGACCCGGAGCCAACTCCTGTCTCTGATCCGGGAGGCCGGCTGCGAGCCGGTGGAGCGGGACACCCTTTATAACGTGATTAATTCATGAGGACGGTGCACCTGGCAGAGAAAGTGGCCGCCGGCGGGCGCCTGGAGGCTGATGAGGCCCTGGTCCTCTGGGACCTGGACCTGCTCACCCTGGGGCGCCTGGCGGACCTGGCGCGGCGGCGTCTGCATCCCGAGCCGGTGGTCACCTACGTGGTGGACCGCAACATCAACTACACCAACATCTGCGTCTCCGGCTGCCGGTTCTGCGCCTTCTACCGGCCTCCCGGCCACCCGGAGGGCTATGTGCTGGATTGGGGCCTCCTGCGCCGGAAGCTGGAGGAAACCAGAGCCCTGGGCGGCACCGGCATCCTGCTCCAGGGAGGCCTAAACCCCGACCTGCCCCTGGAGTACTACGAAGAGCTGGTGGCCTTCATCCGGGGCTTCGGCCTGCAGGTCCACGGCTTCTCCCCGCCGGAGCTGGTCTTTTTGTCCCGGCACACCGGGCTGCCCGTTTCCGAGGTCTTAAGGCGCCTGATAGCGGCGGGGCTTACCTCTATCCCTGGAGGGGGGGCGGAAATCCTGAGCGACCGGGTGCGCCGGGCCCTCTCCCCCCGCAAATGCACTGCCAGCGAGTGGCTGCTGGTCATGCAAGCCGCCCATACCCTGGGCCTGAAAACTACGGCCACCATGATGTTCGGCCACCTGGAGACCCGGGCCGAGCGCCTGGAGCACCTCCTGCGCCTCAGGGAGCTTCAGGACCTGACCGGCGGCTTCACCGCGTTCATTCCCTGGACTTTCCAGCCCGGCGGCACAGCCCTGGGCGGCACCGCGGTGGGCGCGGTGGAATATCTCAAAACCCTGGCCGTCTCCCGCCTGGTGCTGGACAACTTCCCCAGCCTGCAGGTGTCCTGGGTGACCCAGGGGGCCAAAGTGGCCCAGGTAGCCCTCCAGTTCGGGGCCAACGACTTCGGCTCCACCATGCTTGAGGAAAACGTGGTGGCCGCGGCCGGGGTCAGCTTCCGCCTCTCCCGGGAGGAAATCGTTCGCCTGATTGCCGCGGCCGGCTATGTGGCCCGGCAGCGGGACCATGTATACCGGCTAGTGGACGGGGACTCGGGGAGAAGCCCGGTCAAGGACAATTCAGGTGTTCGCGTGTCAAATCCCGGTCTCGGGGTTGGGGGTGGGGGCCCGGGAGAGGGGGCAGGAGGCAGTGCTCCCTGGCCCCCTCCTCCGAATAAATCACCCTGCCTGGCAGTCATCGCCCGGGTGGGGGCGCACCGGGACTTTTTGGCTCGCGGGGTGAACTATTACGGCGGAAAGAAGCTTCAAACCCCTTTTGGGGAAAGCAATCCGGTTCACATTTTTGAGCATAATGGTCTGGCCTTTGCGGTGCTTTCTCGGCATGGCGAGGAGGGCTACCAGGTGTCGGCGCCCTTTGTGAACGACCGGGCCAACCTCTATGCCCTCAAGGCCCTGGGGGTGGAGCGGATTCTGGCCTGGGCCGCGCCCGGGGCCATCACTGCGGCCATGGCCCCGGGCAACCTGGTGGCGCCCCATGACCTGGTGGATGAAGGCAAAGGCGGTCCTTATACCTTTTTCCCCGGTCGGGGCCAGGGGTTTATCCGACACAACCCGGTGTTCTGTCCGGAGCTGCGGCAGGTGCTCATAAACCAGCTCAGCAGCGGGGCTTTGCCCTTCCACTCCCGGGCGGTCTATGTGGCCACCACCGGCCCCCGCCTGGAGACCCCGGCGGAGATCCGCAAATTTCAGCGGCTGGGCGGCGACCTGGTGGGCCAGACCCTGGTGCCCGAGGCCTTTCTGGCCCGGGAGCTGGAGGTCTGCTACGCGGCCCTGTGCTATGTGGTGAATTTCGCCGAGGGGGTAAAGGACCGGCCCTATCAGCCGGGAGTGCTGTTTGAAGGCTTGGCCACCCCGGAGGAAATGGAGAAGGTTCAGGAGGTGGAAGCCGCTTTCGCCGAACTGGTGCTGCAATTGCTGCCGGCTCTGGCTGCCACCCCCCGGGCCTGCCCCTGCCCCCGGCTCCTGGAGCGCTACCGCCGGCGGGGCGATTTGGGAGAGGACTGGCGCACATGGTTCCGGTAACCCTCCATAGGGCCCGGTGGGTGGTGCCCGTGGCGGGCCCGGTCATAGAAAACGGGGCAGTGGCGGCAGCTGCCGGCCGC
>JAFDHU010000264.1 GCA_019308625.1 Deltaproteobacteria bacterium | reverse complement strand
GCGGCGATGAGGTCGGGATTGGCCAACACCCAGGGATTGACGGCCAAAGTATAGGCTTTGTCCCCGTCAAAAAAGGTGTTAAGACCCAGACTTGCCAGCAGGCCGGCGGTGTCCTGGGAGAAGCCGAAGGTGTCGGTGCCGGAGTTGGCGGTGAGTTTCAACCGGTTGCCCTCCAGGCTGGCGGTAACCAACCCTGCTAGCTCCGGGTCGGTGTTGATGGCGTTGATGAGCTCGTTCAGGGTCATGCCGGGGTCCACCGCAATGGTGCCGGCGGCCAGAGGGGTGCCGTCGCGCTCCACGTGGATGACAAAGGAGCTGGCCGTGAGGTCGTCGCCGAAGGGCAGCCCGGCGCTGTCCAGAGGGAGGTCAGGGTCGGTCACCGCATAAGTCCCGGTCAGGGAGGAAAAGAGCTCCAGCCCCACCCCCTGGGTATGTTGGGCATTGACTGCGGTGATGAGGTCTTGGGCCAATTGATCCAGGGCGGCCTGATAGGCGGCGAGGAGGGAGTCGCGCACCTGGAGGAGGGCGGCCACCTGGCCCCCGGAAAGATGGGCGGTGATGTCTTCCTGAAGGCCGTTGGGCCCGTTCCACCGGATGCTCAGCGTGTCGGCCGCGGTCAGGGTGAAGTCCAGGGTCCAAGATTGCACCCCCTGCACCAGGGAGGTGCCCTGGCCCACATACACGTTCACCATGCCGTCGGTATCGGTGTAGTAGCGGATGCCGATAAGTTGGGAGAGGCGGGCCAGCTCCTGCTGCCGCAGGTCCCGCAGGTCATTGGCCGTCTGGCCGTTGGCCTCCGTTTCCTGAATGGCCCGGTTGAGTTCGGCGATGCGGGCAGCGTGGGCATTGACGTCCTCCAGCAGGGGCCCCAGCCGCTGCACTAAGGCGGTGCGTTCCCGCACTAAGCCGTCGGCCTGGAAATTCAGGATCTCGCAAAGGCTCAAGGCGCTTTGCAGGAGGGCCTGCCGCTCCCCGCTGCCGGTGGGGTTGTTGGCCAGGTCCTGCCAGGCGGCCCAGAACTTGGAGAGCCGGTCATTCAAGGCGGCTTCCTGGGTTTCATTGAAAAGAGATGCCACCTGGTCCAGATAAGCTTGGTGGGCCTGATACTCCGCCAGCTCCGAGGCGGTTTCATTCAGCTTGGCGGTAATGAAGGGGTCAAAAGCCCGCTCAATGCCCTGGACCCTGACCCCATCCCCCAGAGGCCCCCAGGGGGACGGCAGGGGGGCGGCGGTTTCAAAACAGACCTTTTGGCGGGAGTAGCCCGGAGTGTTGACATTGGTCACGTTGTGGCTGGTGACCTCCAGCCCTACCTGCTGGCCCAGCAGGGCCCGGGCGGCCATGTCCAGAATATGGCTGATGCCTGACACAGGAGGTTTCCTTTCGTCGTCCGGATTGAACTTATTACTCGGAGCATAAAACTGATTGATTTCTTGTCATTCTGAGGCCCCCCTGGGGGGCCGAAGAATCTAGACCCTTCGCCTTCGGCTCAGGGTGACAAAGTGAATACTCTTTTTGCTTCTGTTAATAACTGCCTCGGCTCTAAGCCTGTCGCTGAAACAGGGGGGAGGCCGGAGCCGCCCTGGCCCCTGCCGGCTCATAAATGCCCGGGTCGGGGGGCTGGAGTTGGGCCAGAAAGTCGTGAACTACCTCCAGGGCCGCCACAGCCAGTTGCCGGTTCCGGTCATTGGCCGCGGCCACCCGGCGCCGCAGCTGGGCCAGCCGATCCTCCTGCGGCCCGTGGCCACGCGCCTCAGGAGTGTTCTCATAATTCTGCTTGAGCTCCAGCAGGCGCTTGAGGAGAGCCTCCTTTCTGGCCGCCGCGGCCAGGATGGCTTCCTCACGGACGCTCACCAGGGCCTGAGCCTCCTCTTCCAGGCAGTTCAGGAGCTCCTGATAAAGGCTGCCTTCCCTGCTACTGCAGGGATGCTTGTGATTGCCGGTATGGCTGGACTTCATGGGCAGTCTCCTTGGGATCCCTCAAACAGGCGGCCAGGTCGGCCACAATGCGGCGGGCCAGCCCCAGGCCGCCGCCCAGGGCCAGGCTGCGGGCCAGGTTCTGGTCCACCAGCAATTGATAATCGGCCCCCCCGGCAGGGGAAGATTTCAGACTCTCCACCAGGGATTTGCGCATCTGCTGCAGGAGATGGGTCAAAAACTGGGCCTCCACTTCCACGGCCACCCGGGCCAGGGTTTGTAGGCCCGCGGGAGGCCGGTGTTTCAGGCTCAAATCAAACAGGGGGCTCAAACCTTGGGGACCGGCGGGCCCCCAGGGCAGCAATCCCGATAAAGACGTGGCCAGTGACATCCTCAGATTATCTCCAGTTCGGCCTGCAGGGCTCCCGCGGCCTTGATGGCCTGCAGGATGGCGATGAGGTCCCGGGGGGTGACGCCGATGGCGTTCAGGGCCTGGACCACCTGGCCGATGCTCACCCCCTCGGGCAGCACCATCAGCCGGTTTTGCCCTTCCTTGACGGTGACGGAAGTGTCCGGCACCACGGTGGTTTGCCCCTGGGAAAAGGGCAGGGGCTGGGAGATCCGGGGCCGCTCCTTGATGCGCACCATGAGGTTGCCGTGGGCGATGGCCACGGTGGAGAGGCGCACATTGGCCCCCATGACCACCGTGCCGTTGCGTTCGTCGATAACCACCTTGGCGGCGACGTCCGGGATGACCTCCAGATTCTCCAGGGAGGCCAGCAGGGGCACGACCCGGTCCTGATAGGCCGGCGGCAGCTTGATGGTGATGGTGCCTCCGTCCCGGGAATAGGCGTAGTT
>JAFDHU010000263.1 GCA_019308625.1 Deltaproteobacteria bacterium | reverse complement strand
ATATAGATGCTCCGGATGGATCATGAGGGAGTAGTCGAGGAGAGTATAAATACAGGCCAGGCGCACCACTTGGGCCTCAGCCCGGGAAACCAGGGCCCCAAACATTCCGGGTTTTCCCTCCGATAAGGGGCCGTAAACCTCTCTCCATATCTGCCGGGCATCTTCACTGAGGCGGATTCTTCCGGCTTCCCGGCCAAAATTAATGGCAGCCGAGAGCTTTTTTAACAAAGGAGCAAAGTCCACATCTTGCAGTTGGCCGCCTTCTGGGAGGAGCTTGGAGCGCCTGACGCAAACCCATAGAAATCTGTTGCCGAAACCATTGGCGGCCTCAGTCCGGTCCAGATACCGACAAAGCTCTTCTTTGGTGATGTGGGCGATGATGGAGATATGGGCCCCCGTGGTCCTCCCAGGCGAGTTTTTGGCCAGGGTGCTTAAGTTGGGGCCGTCCCAGGCCTGTCTGACAGCAGCAGAGAGAATATTGCCATCCCGGTTCATGACCTTTAAGGTGGAAGCAAACTCGGGCTCGAAGATGAGGAGCCGTTTGTCCCTGACCCCCGGGTCAATGATGACTTCGTGGTATTCACCCGTGAGGCGACCCTTCTCTTTGACCGGCTCCAGCCTGGTTATCGGATCCCGCACCTGCCAGATGAGACCTTCCCCAGAGACGAAGCCACTCATGATCCGGGTTTCAGCCCATTCCGGGTCTGCGCCGTGGAAGATGTTTCGCACGCGTCCATAAGATGTCCCCTTGCGGGCCTTGGAAGTCTCGCCCACCTGGCAGGTAAAAAGTTTGGTATGGTGGATATCATTTTCCACCTGATATGAGGCGCCAGGCCCGATCACATTTCCGAATGCCGTCAGGAACTGCACGAGCAGGGCCACTGGGTCCGCTTCGGTATGGGGTTCCACCAGCCGCACGAATTCCCCTGCTAAACCATGCATGGCTTCCGGTCTCAGGGGATCCGGCCAGCCTGACGGCGGGGGAGCGATCCAGGGGGTGGGTTCCTCCTTTACGCTAGCCCCGGCTTTGTCATCCTCAGGTTCATGGTTATGGTAGGCATCCTCCTCATGGTGGGGCCCTCGATCCTCGCGGCTTTCTCCTTCTCCGCGAGAAACCTCTTGGTCACTTTCCGCAGAAGTGCCTTGATAAAACTCTGCTGCGGCAGCTATGGCCTTACGGATGGTTTCCTCCCCGTAGGTTCGGCCATCAGCATAGTGGCGCTCATCCCATTTCTTCCGGAAGAGACCCGATTGTCGGAAGAGCCGGTCTATCGCGCTGGGATCGCCTTGGGCCCAGAAAGCCAGCATGTCACAGAGGGCGAGGTCGGCTTCGGATTGGGTTAGATACCCTGCCCCTTGCCAGTCTCCCCGCCACAATTTACCAAATTTCTCCCCATTGGCCGCCCGGTGCGCCTTCTCAATCAACTCCGCATCGGAAAGATCATGCTCTGGAGATTTGGTTGTGTATCCTGAACGAGGAGCCTCTTTTTTCTCACCGAATATGTTGGCATGGAGAGCTTCAAGTTCGTCCTGGCGGTTTTCTATATTGACAGGCGAAAATCTGAAGTGATGCCCGGTCACGGTGAAATACCGGCCCTGGTCATACATCTCTACCTGGCCTTTTTTGCGGCCACCCGGGGGCAAGGAGCCTTTCGCGCTTATGTGGAGTCCTTGACCACTCGGGCTTATTTCGGTGTATGAAGAGATCTTCTTTACTACCTCAGAGGCCCATGCCTCTATAGCTCCAGTTCCGGGCTCCAAGCACTTGTCAAGGTCAATGAATACATAGGGGTCATCCTTGGTGAGCACGAAGCCGATGCCTTTTATGCCGTTCGCTTGGTGCCGGGAATAATAGGCCACAGCCTCCGCAAAAGAAGCCCAGGTCTCTGGACGATCCACCGCAGCATTACCCCCGGTCTTCGCGTCCACCGGGATCTTGGTGGGCTTGCCTCCTCTCAATTCCTCCCGCCAACACACCCACTGAGGCCGATCTTTCAGTTCCTGGGGAATATTCCCGACCCTGATGTGACCAACCTCAGAGTTCAGCGGACCCTTTTCCCTGTCCACCTGAGACGCCTTGGTGCTCATACTAAACCCTCTGGCTGCTGGCGATTGATGCCGCTCGGTAGAAGGGAATCCGACTTGACAAGTGATTCAGGCCGAATTAGGATTTGTTTGAGCCTTACTTCCACAGTTTAATCTCCTTTTCCCCAGATGGCCTGCGGCCTCCGGGTTTTGTTTTTGCAAGCTCAGTCATAACTTCATCTACAATGCGGTCAATCTCCTCGCCGGAGCCTACTCGAAAATGCTCCAGCCATTCGGCGAATTCGTGCCGGGAGACGATGATGGTCTTGTTGTTCAGGCGAAAATGGGGGAGGGGGCGGTCGGGATTCTTCAGAGCCTCCCGGAGGAATCGAACCCCCAGCCCCGAGAAGGCGGAAAGCTGGCGCAAGGTGAAATATTCTTGGCTGATGACACCCTTGCCAGCCATGTTCTACTCCCCATCAGGCAACCATTCCAATTGCGCCTGTCTGGTGCTCTCCCGGATGAACTTGATTATGTGATCACAGCGGAAGCGCAGCTTTCCCCCTACCTCCACGAATGGAATCTCTCCCGCTGCAACCAAGGCCTTGAGTTCTGCCGTGGAAATTTTGAAAAACCGGGCTGTTTCCTCGAAGGTGAAGAGCTGCATAAAAAACCCCTCCTACCCTTGTAGGAGGGGAATTTAAGGGGTGGGCTTATTTTCCTCCGGGTCAGAATAGGTGCTTTTGGAAGGAGGCCTGGTGTTGCT
>JAFDHU010000262.1 GCA_019308625.1 Deltaproteobacteria bacterium | reverse complement strand
AAATTTTTTTAAAAAATTATAAGCGAGCGGGAATAACTCAGTGGTAGAGTGCAACCTTGCCAAGGTTGAAGTCGCGGGTTCGAATCCCGTTTCCCGCTCCATTTTTTTGAGGCGGCATAGCCAAGTGGTAAGGCAACGGTCTGCAAAACCGTTATACACCGGTTCGAATCCGGTTGCCGCCTCCAATGATTTCAATAAGTTAGCCTATTTTTCCCCTCTGACAATTTTCCCTGGTGAATATATAGGTGAATATCCTTCCTGGGTTTCCCCTACCAGGGCCTTCAATTCCTCCTTGCTCACCGTGTTGTAGCGTTTAAAGACACTCAGAGTTTTGTGCCCTGTGGCCGCCATAATCCGGAAGTAGTCATGCCCCTCGCGCCGGCGGTCGGTGATGAAAGTGTGGCGCAGGTCATGGAACCAGATATCCTCGAGGCCCGACTGCTTCCTGGCCTGGTCAAAAAGACGTTGCAGGGTTGATCCCCAGGCTTGGCCCCGAAAAGGGAATATCCGGGCATGGGGTAAGCCACGAGGCATTTGCTGCAGCATTTTGAGAATCTCTTTATTTAAAGGCACCAAACGGCCCTCATCGGTTTTGGTGTCCCGGTGCGTCAGGCGGATGAACCCTTCCTTCAGGTCCACCTGCCCCCAGGTGAGGTTGAGGATCTCACTCTGGCGCATGCCGGTATGGTAGGCCAGCTGCACTACCGGCTTTAAGTTGGGCGGACAGGCGGCCAAAAGCCGGGCATACTCTTCTGGAGAGAGCACCCGGTTCCGCTCATTGTTTTCTTTGAGCATCTTCACCCCCTGGGCCGGGTTGCGCTCCGCCTTGCCGTTTTTGATGGCCTTGTTGAAGATGGCCTTGAAGCATGCCACCTCCCGGTTGACTGTGGCGGGGGCGGTCAGGTCCCCCGGGTCCTCCCGGTGCGGGCCGACGGTTCCTGCAGTCGCTTTTGCCGATAAGCTTCTATCAGGGAAGGGGTGATGTCTTTCAGGAGTCGGTTCCCAAAGAAAGAAACTAGGTTTGCCACCAGCTGCCGGTCCCGACTGTAGCTCCGCTTGGCCTTTACTTCGGGCAGTTCCAGATACCAAGTAGCCAATTCTTTGAAAGTGGTGCGGACATCGGGGCTCTTTTTGATATGACGTCCTTCTGCCAGGGCCTTTTTTATCTCCCCCAGCCTAACCTCCGCAGCTATTTTGCTGGTGCCAATGCGTTCCCGCCGCAGGTGCTTCTCATGGTCATAATATTCAATCCACCACACCCGGCCGGAGAACTTGTTCAAGGCAAAGCCGCACTTCTTGCAGGCCTTTTCCTTGGCGCTATTCCGGCGTTTACACTCCGGGCACTCCACCACCAGACCCATCGCCATCTCCTTACTTAAACCGAGTATCCAGGGCCTCCAGGGCCAGAGGCAAAAAGGGCGGGATCCGCCTTTTGCCCCACTCCCAGAAAGCCACACACATGGGGGTGACCCCAAGAAAGGCCGCCAACTGTCTTTGCGTCAGCCGGTGCCTTTGCCGCCAAGCTTTAAGGGCCAATTGATCCATACTCTTTTTGTATAACAATGATATATTTTGTCAAGAGAAAACTTGGAAAATTTTTTCCTCACCCCCCTGATTTCTCCCGCCCCACGCGTCCCAAGTGCATTTCATTAATGATTACAAGGCGATGTGTGGGACACACCTCTTTTGTGGGACGCGTCCCGGTGCGTCCCAGGAAAGAGGCGACTTCACACCCATGCCAGCCGGATAACCAGGAGGGATAAAAAAGAGGAGCTTGGTTCGGACTACTTGCTCCGCATTAATTTTGGGGGGTGATTTTTCTGCAAAGCAAGGTGGAAAAAACGTCCGTAACGTCCGTAACGTCCGGATTGTCCGAATGGCCGCACTAGGAATCGGCACGGCTTCCGGGTCAATGGTCGGCGCTGAAGATTGGGGGCCAGCTTTGCCTCCGCCGCGGCACCATAAAGGGAGGGTCAAGGAGACCGACGCCTGGCGTATGCGGAGCCTGAAACAAAAACCGGGGGACGGCACCCCCGCCCCCGGGTTTAAATATGACGGGCAGGGGAATTTTTTCCGAAATCTTCCGGAATAGGTCAGAAAAACCGGCAAGTCTCAGTAAAATTGGCTGAAGTCGAGGCCGGTGGGATAAGCCCGGAGTCCACGCTGAAAAAAGTGGAAATCAGCCGGGAAATGGCTGATAATGCTTAATATTAGGTTCCTCCAGGGCTTTCAGGGCCAGCAGACTCATCGACCGAACGGGGTTGGCACCGGCTCCAGGCCCCCAGACAGCTTTTGGGCTGGAGGTCCTTTGGTGTAACTACTCGGGCAGAATGCCTCCTTACCCAGGCGCCTGCGGCCCCCATGAGGAGAAGCACCATGCAGTCGCTAAGGAGAACGGTCTTTTGGGGGCGGTGGCTCCTTTTGCTGGTCTGGCTTGTGGGATGGCCCGCCGCGGCCCTGGCCTTGAACGCCAGCCAAGTCTTTGAGCGGGTCAAAAACTCAGTAGTGGTGGTCAGGGCCTATGACCGGCAGTGGAAGCAGGTGGGGCTGGGAAGCGGCGTGGTCCTCCCCTCCGGTGAGGTGGCCACCAACCATCACGTGGCCGCCTCCGGAGTGCGCCTGCGGGTGGGAGCCCGGGGAAAATCGGTGGCCGCCACCCTCATCGCCTCTGACCCGGAGCGGGACCTGGCCCTCCTTCACGCGCCGGGTCTGGCCGCCACCCCCGCCCGCCTGGGCCGGGCCGGGGCCCTCAAGGTGGGGGACAAGGTCTATGCCGTGGGCGCGCCCTATGG
>JAFDHU010000261.1 GCA_019308625.1 Deltaproteobacteria bacterium | reverse complement strand
GCCCGGGCGGACGGGCAGCAGCCGCCTTACTGCATCGTTATTCCGCCCCCCAACATCACCGGCTCCCTGCACATGGGGCATGCCCTGAACAACACCCTGCAGGACATCCTCATCCGCTTCAAGCGCATGCAGGGTTATGACACCCTGTGGATGCCCGGCACCGACCACGCGGGCATTGCCACCCAGAACGTGGTGGAGCGCATGCTGGCTGAAGAAGGCCTGAACCGCCATGACCTGGGGCGGGAGGCCTTTATCCAGCGGGTCTGGCAGTGGAAGGAGACCTCTGGCGGCACCATCATCACCCAGCTCAAGCGCCTGGGCTGCTCCTGCGACTGGAGTCGGGAGCGCTTCACCATGGACGAAGGCCTGTCCCGGGCGGTGCGTGAGGTGTTCGTGCGTCTCTATGAGGAAGGCCTCATCTACAAAGGGGACTACATCATCAATTGGTGCCCCCGTTGCCAGACGGCCTTAGCCGACCTGGAGGTGGAGCACGAAGCCAAGGAGGGCTACCTCTATTACATCCGTTACCCCCTGGTGGGGCGGGAAGGAGCCTTGACTGTGGCCACCACCCGACCGGAGACCTTGCTGGGCGACACCGCGGTGGCCGTTAACCCCGAAGATGAGCGTTACCAGGATTTCCACGGCGCCATGGTGCGCCTGCCCATCCTGGGGCGGAAGATTCCGGTAATCACCGACTCCTATGTATCCATGGAATTCGGCACCGGTGCCCTGAAGGTCACCCCAGCCCATGATTTTCACGATTTTGAAATCGCCCGGCGCCATGGCCTGCCTGCGGTCAAGGCCCTGGATGAACATGGCATCATGACCGAGGAGGCCGGCAAATACCAGGGGCTGGACCGCTTTGCCTGTCGGGAAAAAATCCTTAAGGACTTGAAAAGCGACGGTCTCCTGGAAAAGGTGGAGCGGTACAGCTACAGCATCGGCCACTGCTACCGCTGCCGCACCATTGTGGAGCCCATGATTTCCAAGCAGTGGTTCGTGGCGGTGAAGACCTTGGCGGAGCCGGCCATGGCCGCGGTGCGGGAGGGGCGCATCAAGCTCATCCCGGACACCTGGGAAAACAGCTTCTTTGACTGGATGACCAATATCCGGGATTGGTGCATTTCCCGGCAGATCTGGTGGGGGCACCGCATCCCAGCCTGGACCTGCACCGACTGCGGCCAGGAGACGGTATCCCGGCAGGATCCCAGCACCTGTCCGGCCTGCGGTTCCCCCCGCCTGGAGCAGGAAACGGACGTCTTGGATACCTGGTTTTCTTCCGCCCTGTGGCCCTTCTCCACCCTGGGTTGGCCCGATGACACCCCGGAGCTGAAAATCTTCTATCCTACCTCGGTGCTGGTCACCGCGTTCGACATCCTCTTTTTCTGGGTGGCCCGCATGATGATGATGGGCATCCACGTGATGCAGGATGTCCCTTTCCGAGAGGTGTACATCCATGCCCTGGTGCGTGACCCCGAAGGCCGCAAAATGAGCAAATCTCGGGGCAACATCATTGACCCTCTGGACCTGATGGACACCTACGGCACCGACGCCTTCCGGTTCTCTTTGGCCGCGTTCGCTGCCATGGGCCGGGATATCCGCCTGTCAGAGGAACGCATCATCGGCTATCGCAACTTTGTCAACAAGGTGTGGAATGCCTGCCGCTTCACCCTGATGAATCAGTTCATCTGGCATGAATTCTGCGACTGGTATCTGGAGCTCATCAAGCCGAACCTGGCGGCAGGGGCCGATCCCCAGGTGCGCCAACACACCCAGAGAGTCCTGGTGGAAACGCTGGGCACCATCCTGAGACTTCTGCATCCGTTCATGCCCTTTATCACCGAGGAGGTCTGGCACAAGCTGCCTGGCGCCCAGGGCAGCATTATGGTGGCCCCATTCCCTCAGCCTGACGTCCGCCTGGAAAACCCTCAAGCCGAGGCGGAAATCCGGCTGCTGATGGACACCATCATTGCCTCCCGCAATCTCCGGGCGGAGATGAATGTGCCGGCCTCTTCCCGGGTGGAAAACCTGCTGTTTTGCCAGGCGAACCTTCCTCTGGAACTACTGGCCCGACATTCTCAGGACATTTCCCGGCTGGCCCGGGTCAGCGAGGTCCGCTTCAACCCTGAATCCGGACGGCCGGCGGCCTCGGCGGCCACAGTGGTGGCCATCCCGGACCTCATCGCCGGGGAACTGGAAGGTGAGGTCAAGACCCTGGAAATCGTCCTGCCCCTGGAAGGGGTCATTGACTTTCGCGAAGAAGAACGCCGCCTGAACCGGGAAATGGACAAGCTTTCCCGGGACTTGGCCCAAGCCCAGAAAAAGCTGGCCAACGAGGACTTCCTCACCAAGGCCCCGGCCGAGGTGGTGGAGAAGGAAAAGGAGCGCCTGCAGACCTGCATTGAGAAGCTGGCCAAGCTCAAAAGCCACCAGCAGCGCCTGCGGCAGTTGATGACCTAAGGCAGCCAGACCGGTGAGGGGCGGTATTCCTGTCCCTCCCAACACCTTCACCCGTGACAGCCATGAACCCGGATGACCGCACCGTCTGCCCCCTCCCCCATCTGGGCTATTGCGTGCGCGAGCGCTGCAATTTCTGGGATGAAACAGCCCAGCAGTGCTCCGGGCTTTGCTTTGACGATTACTTCCCCCTGGAAGACCGGAATCGGCCCTCCCTTGAGGCCCTCTGCACCATCTATTGGACCGAGGATTATGACTGATTCGTGGCGGCCAGGACCCGCCCCGGATCCAACATGTAATCAGAAACCAAAAACTAAGAACCAAAAACCGTACCAACCATGTGTGTGGTGGATTTTTCCCTGAAACCCACTTCTGATTTCTCCCCCCAGGTGGATCGCCTGATTGAGCTGGCCCTGGAGGAGGACATCGGCCGGGGCGACGTCACCACCCAGGCTCTGATTCCGCCAGAGAAGAAAGGCACTGCCCAGATCCGGGCCAAAGCGTCGCTGGTGGTGGCCGGCCTGCCGGTGGCCGCCCGGGTGTTCCACAAGCTGGACCGTGAGGTGCACTTCCTGCCCATGGCCGAAGAGGGCCAGGAGGTGAAGGCCGGGGCGGTGCTGGCCCAGCTCAGGGGGCCAGTGGCCTCCATCCTCACCGGCGAGCGGGTGGCCCTGAACTTCCTCATGCGCTTATCGGGCATCGCCACCTTCACCCGGAAGGTAATAGCCGCGGTGGAAGGCTTCCCGGTGGCCGTAGTGGACACCCGCAAGACCACTCCGGGCTGGCGCCTCCTGGAAAAATACGCGGTCAAGGTGGGCGGCGGCCAAAACCACCGCTTCGGCCTGTATGACGGGGTGCTCATCAAAAACAACCACCTCCTGGCGGTGGGCTCTATCACCGAAGCGGTGCGCCGGGCCCGGAAGCAAGTCCACCAGCTCCTCAAAATTGAAGTGGAGGTGGCCGATTTGCAGGGACTGGAGGAGGCCCTGGCCGCCGGCGCGGATATCATCATGCTGGACAATATGGCCGAAGAGGAGCTGGCTCGAGCGGTGGAGATGAACCAGGGCCGGGTCTTGCTGGAGGCCTCCGGCGGCATGACCCTGGAGCGCCTGCCTCAGGTGGCAGCCACCGGGGTGAACTTCATCTCCATGGGGGCTCTCACCCACAGCGCCCCAGCGGTGGACATCCACCTGCGGCTGATGCCGGGCTGAAGGGTCAGGAATGGGGCTCCGGCTGTCAGGCCGGAATTTTTCCTGCCCCAAATTTCTGCTTGACAGGCCCATTTTCACAAAATTAACATTGAAATTTGTAAAGGGTGAGACCCCCGGACTTAAATTTTAAAGAAAGGAGGGAATGCTTCAGGTCAAACGGGGAGAAGCCCTGCCCAAGTACTTTTCAAAGATTAGGGGGGATATCGGTCATGAAAAGAATTTGCGCGGCGGCGGGCGTGGTGCTGCTGGCGGCCCTGCTGATTCTGCCAAGCCCGGCCAGCAGCGAAATGTACATTGAAGGCTATATGGGTGGCGTCGGGGTGGACAACGATTCCATCAGCAGATCATATGGTCCTTTTCACCTTGATGAAGATATAACTTTAACCGCAAATACCAGCTTCCCGGGCCGTTTCGACAATCCCTTCTTCACCGGCGGCCTGAGGCTGGGGGTGTGGTTTGACAGAACGGGCATCACCGGCGGCTACAACTGGCCGGACTGGGCCAAGTATTTCGGCTTCTATCTGGATCTGTCCTACCATAATCTGGATTACCGCAAACAAAGGGGCACCCTAAAAGTGACCGCGGCTTTCCCACAAAGCGAGCTACGAGCTATGTCAGTTGTAGCTCCAGATGGCGGGGCCGAAACATTGACAGTTCCGGGAATCTTTTCCAGCAACGGCCGCATGTTCACCTTGGCCTTCATGTTTGCCGCCCGGTATGGCTTCCTGCCTGACAAGGACTTGCCCTTCGGCCGCCTGCAACCCTATGTGGCCGTGGGGCCGGCCCTCTTCGTTTCCAGCCAGTCGCCGTCAGAGACCAT
>JAFDHU010000260.1 GCA_019308625.1 Deltaproteobacteria bacterium | reverse complement strand
GAAGCCGAGCGGCAGGCCTTTGAGGAGGCGGTGAAAAAGGCCTTCCGGGACACCCGCCTGGAGCTGGCCTCCCAGGTCCGGGCGGCCTTCACGGCGCATGTGCGGCGACTGGTGTCCATGGAAATGGAGGACCGGGAGTTCCTGAGGCAGTGCCTCCTGGTAATTATCGGCTACGCCACCCGAGACCTGCCCCACGCAGCGATGCCGAAGGTCCCCGCCTGACGGAAGAGGGCCAGGAGCAGTTGCGGCATCTGGTGCTGGGGATCTCCAACGAGATGCTGCGGGACGGAATTGTGCTTAAGCCAGCCACTGACCTGCACGGCGGGCTCCGGGTGCGCCTGGTGGGCCAGGACCTGGAGATTGACCTGAGCGACCGGGCCCTGGCTGATTTGTTGCTCAAGTACCTGCTGCCCCGGTTCCGGGCCATCGTGCAGGGGGTGGAGTGAAAAAGAGAAGCGTCAGCCGGCCTTATTTCACTTTGGTGGCCAGCCTGCCGGCGCTGCCCCACTTTACCCAGGCCGAACGCCTGCCCATCAACCGGGAGCGCCTGCAGGAAAGGTTTGCCATGCTGGACCCGCAGGATGCCGAGCTGATGGAGCGGGCCGCGGATTTTCTGGCCTTTCAGCGCCATCCCGCGGCCCGCAGCGAGGCGGAGATGGAGCTCTATTACCGGAAGCTCTGCGAGGTGGTGAAGCATCCGACCTTGCTAGCCCTGCTGCAGTTCCCGGTCAATGTGCGCACCATTGTGGCGGCCTTGCGCCGCCGCCAAGCCGGGGAGCCGCCCCCCAAACCCGGAGAGCCTTGGGGCTTTGGCCCTTGGGTACGGCACATTGAACAGCACTGGGAGCACCCCGACTTCAAGCTGGCCCCGGTGTTCCCCTGGATCACCCAGGTGCGCCTGCACCTGGAAAACCAGGAAGCCTTGGCCCTGGAGCGGTTGCTCATGAATCTCATCTGGCAGCATGTGGAGCGGGTGGTGCCGGGCGGGGACTTCACCCTGGAGACGCTGCTGGCCTATCTCTTCAAGTGGGACATGGTGCTGCACTGGCTGTCCTATGACGCCGAGGCGGGCCGGCAGCGGTTTGAAGAACTGGCAACAGGAGTACTTGATGATTATGGCCCCATATTCCAGTGAAGTAGCCCGGAGGCCCAGCCCGGTGAGCCACACCGTGGCCCGGGTGGTGGGCGTGCGGGAAAGCCTGGTCACCATTGAGGTGGAGGCCGGGTCCATCATGAAAAACGAAGTAGGTTACATCTGCGTGGGCGCCGAGCGCCTCAAGGCCGAGGTGCTCCGGGTTTACAGCCGCACCGCGGACATGCAGGTGTTTGAGGACACCGACGGAGTGCAGGTGGGGGACCCAGTGGAGATGAGCGGGGAGATGCTGTCCGTGGAGCTGGGCCCCGGCCTGCTGGGGCAGGTGTTTGACGGGCTGGCCAACCCCCTGGCAGTGCTGGCCCAGGAGCACGGCTTCTTCCTACCCCGAGGGGTGGACATCCCCTCTCTGGATTCCCGCAAAAAATGGGTCTTCAGCTCCTCGGTGAAGGTGGGGGATAGGCTGGTGGCCGGCCAGCCCCTGGGCACGGTGCCCGAGGGCCCCTTCTTCCATAAAATCATGGTGCCCTTCCATGAGCCGGGGGAGGTGGAGGTGACCTGGATTCAGGAGGGGGAGTTCACCGTGGACACCCCTATCGCCCGCATCCGCACCGCCCGGGGATTGGAGCAGACCCTGACCATGAAGCAAAGGTGGCCGGTCAGGCGGCCCATGCCCGAGGGGCTGCTGAAGCGGCGCCTGGCCGAACGCCTGTATCCCATAGAGCCCCTGACCACCACCATCCGGACCATTGACACCTTTTTCCCCATCGCCCGGGGCGGCACCGCCTGCATCCCTGGCCCCTTCGGCGCCGGCAAGACCATCCTCCAGAGCCTGATTGCCCGCTTCTCCACTATTGACATCGCCATCATCGTGGCTTGCGGCGAGCGGGCCGGCGAGGTGGTGGAAACCATCACCGAATACCCCAAGACCTTTGACCCCCGCACCGGCGGCTCCCTCATGGACCGCACCATCATCGTGTGCAACACCTCCTCTATGCCGGTGGCGGCAAGGGAGTCCTCCATCTATACCGGGGTGACCCTGGGCGAGTACTACCGCCAGATGGGCTACAACGTGCTGATGATTGCCGATTCCACCTCCCGCTGGGCCCAGGCCATGCGGGAGACCAGCGGCCGCATGGAGGAGATTCCCGGGGAGGAGGCCTTCCCGGCCTATCTGGACTCGGCCATCAAGACCATTTACGAGCGGGCCGGGGTAATTCGCTGTCCGGATCAGTCTGTGGGCAGCCTGACCCTCATCGGCACCGTGTCTCCGGCGGGCGGCAACTTTGAGGAGCCGGTGACCCAGGCCACCCTGGGGACGGTGAAGACTTTCTTGGGCCTGTCCGCGGACCGGGCTTACCGCCGCTTCTATCCGGCCATCGACCCGCTGATTTCCTGGTCCCGGTACCTGGAGCAGCTCAAGGCCTGGTTCGGCCAGCACATGGGACCCCAGTGGGTGGAGGACGTCAAGAAAATGCGGGCACTGCTCCACCAGGGAGACACCATCTACCAGATGATGCAGGTCACCGGCGAGGAGGGCATCACCATGGAAGACTATCTCCTGTGGCAAAAGGCCACCTTGCTGGACATGGTATACCTGCAGCAGGACGCCTTTGACCCGGTGGACATCTCCATGCCCCGGGAGCGGCAAAAAGAAAGCTTTGAGCTGCTCAAAAAGCTGATCACCACGGAGTACGCCTTCAAGGACCGGGACGAGGCCCGGGATTTCTTTATCCGCCTGACCGGTATCTACAAGAACTACAACTACAGCGCCCCGGACTCCCCGGAATATGCGCGCTACCGTCAAGAAATTGAGGAGCTGGTGGCCACATACGCCGTGGGTACCTGAAAGGATGGCTATGCCGCTGACCTATCGTGACCTGGGACTGGTGAACACCCGGGACATGTTCGCCCAAGCC
>JAFDHU010000259.1 GCA_019308625.1 Deltaproteobacteria bacterium | reverse complement strand
CCGGTGAAAAAAGGCATCGGCCTGTTTGCCCGGGTCTTCCGGAAGCATTTTCCTCTCCTGCCCGTGGTGGATGACAGCCGCCTGCACGACCCCGAGCTCAGGGAGAATTTCATTGAGGCCGTCTTCACCCTGAAGAGGTGGCGGGATGCCCTGGCCCGGGGCCGGACGCGGCCCGGGCTGGCGGACTTCCACGCCCGCCACCGGCTCCTGCTCCTGGCCCACAGCCCCCGGCACCTGCGGGAGCTGGACCAGCTCGCAGCCGGATCGGCGATGCGACCTTTGCCGGAGCTTTACCGGGACTACCAGAGACTGCTGCTGGAAGCCCTGGACCACAAAACCACGGTCCGGAAAAACCTCCACGTCCTCCGGCATCTGCTGGGGCATTTGAAGAAGGACCTCACCCCGCCCGAGAGGCAGGAGCTGGAGGACGCTTCTCATCCAGGAGCCGGCCCAAAGCCGCCAGGTGAGCCTTCTCCTCTTCCGCCAGGGCCAGGAGCAGGTCCCGGGCGGCTTGGTCCCGGCTGCGCTGCGCCAGCCGCAGGTACAGGTCCAGGGCCTGGGTCTCGGTCATCATGGCCACTTCCAGTACCTGGGTCACGGTTTGCAACAGGGGTTGGTTCCGGGCCAGAAACTCCTGCAGGTTATAGCCCCCTTCCACGATGTCCGTGTTCACCCGGGCGGCAAAGGCGGCCAGGTCCGCCTGGGGCTCCAGGACCTGGTAGCGCTCCCAGATGCGGCGCTGATGAATTTCCTCCATCTGGCTGAGCTTGGTCAGCAGTGCAACCAAGTCCTGGTCCCGGGCGCGCTCCCGCACCGTGTCATAGAAAATCTGCAGGGCCTTTTCCAGCCCGAAGGCCAAGGCCAGCATCTCTTGGGGGGATTCATCCCCCCGCACCAGGTCCAGGTTGAGCTCCCAGGGGCCGGCGGCCTTGAGTCCCTGGTAGGCCCTAATACCCCCGGCCAGGTTGTAGACCTCCCGGAAGCCCAGGCCGCTGAGAAGCTGGGCCGCCACCCGGCTGCGGCCCCCTATGGCACAGTACACCAGGGTGGGCTTGTCCTTGTCCAACTCCTCCAGGGCGTCCTTGAGCTGCCCCAGAGGCACCAGCTTGGCGCCGGGGAGGTGCGCCGTCTCATACTCCCAGGGCTGGCGCTTTTTTCGCCTCCTCGGCGTCCAGGGACGCCACCGGGGTAAACAACTTGCGCAATTCAATCATTTTAGGAATTGTCCTCCGGAGTACCTTCAGGTTTCAGCAGACTGTTTTTGGGGGGAGGGGGCCAGGGATCGAACTCCCTTGCCCCCCCTCCCCCGGCACCCCCTCCCCCAACCCCTTACAGGGGCTTGGGAGGGGAACTTGAGAGGAGGGAGGAGAATTACGAATCCCCTGGCCCTCCCCTCAGCCTCTTTACCGTTCTATCTCCAGTTTAAGGCAGTGCGTGGCGCAGGAGATGCAGGGGTCGTAGTTGCGGAGCACCTGCTCGCATTGCCAGGTGAGGCGATCGGTGGGCAGGTCCAGGTGCTGGCTGGCGTACTCCACCAGGTCGGCTTCCATGCTTTTCTGGTTCTGGGAGGTGGGCGGCACAATTTTGGCCTCCTCAATGAGGCCCTCTGCGTTTATCCGGTAGCGGTGATAAAGGATGCCCCGGGGGGCCTCGGTGGCGGCGCAGCCCACCCCGGCCCGGGGCTCCACCGGCAGGCTGGGCGCCTCCGGAGGCTCATAGCCTTCAATCAGCCGCAGCGCCTCCTCCACCGCGTGGAGAATCTCCACGCTGCGCACGATGATGCTCTGGAAGGGGTTGCGGCAGGACGGCGCGATGCCGGCTTCCCGGGCCGCCTCCCGGGCCAGGGGGGAAAGAAGCTTAAAGTTGAGGTTGTAGCGGGCCAGGGGGCCCACCAGATACGCCCCTCGAGCCTTGAGGCGGGAATGCAGGGCGTTGGAGTGGGGCACCTGCTCCTCCTGGAAATGCTCCTCGTATTCCGTCACCGGGATGTCCAGCCCTTTATTGGACTGCAGGCGGCCTTCATTCATGGGGTATTCCCCGGGATGGCTCAGGGACACGAACTCATAGTCCCGGGCAAAGTCCGGGAAGGGAAGGCCACCATGACCGGGTGGTCCCGGGCCATCTGGAAGGCGTCCTGATAGCCCAGGAAGTCGGGGGCGTGCAGCAGAAAGACATGCAGGGCGTGGGACTCAATCCACTCGCCGCAGTAGAGCAGGCGGCGCAGGTCCCGCAAGGGGCCTTCCACCTTTACCCCCAGGGCCTGTTCCATGGCGTGGGTGGCACTCATCTGGTAGGCCACCGGACAGATGCCGCAGATGCGGGCGGTGAGGTCCGGGGCCTCGGTGAAGCGGCGGCCCCGGAGAAAGGCCTCAAAAAACCGGGGCGGCTCAAAGATGGCGAACCGGGATTCGGCCACCCGGCCGTCTCTGATGCGCAGGTACAGGCGCCCCTCCCCTTCCACCCGGGCCAGATAGTCCACTTTGATGGTCTTTTTGCCGGTCATGAAAATTATCGGTTCTGATTCATGGAATAAGGTTTCTTCCCATTACCCTGTTGGTTGTGGGGGTTGGGAGGGGAGTTTGAGGGGGCGGGGGAGGAAATCCCCCGGCCCTCCCCTCTTTATCCACCCTTTATATACTCATGTGCCTCCGACTCTTTCTTAAAGGCCTTGGCGTTGGCGTAAAACTGCCGGAAGGCCCGCACCAGATCAGCCTCTGACTGGCCCAGGCGCTGGCTGAACCAGCGGCTTAAGGAGCTGGTGTTAGGGGTCTCCTTGGGTCCGAAGCAGCCGTAGCAGCCCCGGTGATAGGTAGGGCACAGGGCCCCGCAACCGGCGCGGGTCACCGGCCCCAGGCAAGGGACGCCGTGGGCCGTCAGGACGCAGATGTTCCCCCGGCGCTTGCACTCCAGACACACGCTGGCCGACTCCTGGGGCAGGCGGCGACCATGCAGGAAGGCCACCACCGCGTCCAGCACCTGGTGCTTATTGGGGGGGCAGCCGTGCAGTTCCAGGTCCACCGGGACGTGCTGGGACACCGGGGTGGACTCCGCCAGCACCTTCAGCAGTTCCGGACGGTCATACACCTGCGCGGCGTAATCCTCCACCGCGGCAAAGTTCCTGAGGGCCTGGATGCCGCCGGACGCGGCGCAGGTGCCGATGGCCACCAGAAATCGGGAGGCCCGGCGCACCCGCTGGATTTGCTGCAGGTGCTCGGGAGTGCTCACGGAGCCTTCCACCAGGGAGAGGTCGTAAGGCCCCCGGGCCACCGCCCGGGAAGCCTCCATAAAATAAGCGATCTGAAGCTTCTCCGCCAGGGTGAGCAGCTCTTCCTCCAGGTCCAGGAGGCAGAGCTGGCAGCCGTCGCAGGAGGTGAACTTCCATACTGCCAGTTTGGGTCTGCGAGCCATGTCTAAATTCCCCGCCTCTCAAACCACTCCCGGATGCGGGCATAAGAGAACACCGGCCCGTCCCTGCAGATGAACACCGGCCCCAACTGGCAATGGCCGCAGAAACCCACCCCGCACTTCATGGTGCGCTCCAGAGAGATAAAGATGTTTTCCTCCCGGACCCCGCGCTTCAGGAGGTCCTGGACCACGAAGCGCATCATCACTCCGGGGCCGCAGATGAGGGCGGTGGTGTGATAGGGGTCAAACCGGGCCCGGGGAATGATGTTGGTGACCACCCCCACGTTGCCCCGCCAGTCCGGCCCGGCGGCATCCACGGTGACGTGCACCCTGAGGTCAAAGCGCCCCCGCCACTGCTGCAGCTCCTTAAGATAGAGCATGTCCCCGGGGGTGCGGGCCCCGTAGATGACCTCCACCGCGCCGTAGGCAGCGCGGTTTTCCAGCACCTGATACATGGCCGGTCTCAGAGGGGCCAGCCCCAGGCCCCCGGCGATGATGAAGATGTCGTTTCCTGCGGCTTCCGCCAGGGGCCAGCCGGTACCGAAGGGGCCCCTGAGGCCAACCACCTCCGCTGGCTTCAGCCGGCAGAGAGCCTGGGTCACCGCGCCCACGCCCCTGATGGTGTGTCTCAAGGGAAGGGGCTGGGCCGGGTCCCCGCTGATAGAGATGGGCACCTCCCCTACCCCGAAGGCCGTGATCATGTTGAACTGGCCGGGCTTGAAGGAGAAATCGCCGGGCCCCTCCGGCGTCAGGGTCAGGGTGCAGGTGTCCGGAGTTTCCCTGACCCGCCTGGCCACCCGGAACAGCCGGGGGAACATAGGCTCGGCCTCAGACGCCGGGACTGCCCTTCTGGACTCAGACGCCATGAACGAGGCTCACCAGTTGCAGTTTCATGGACTTGAAGTACTGGGCCATGCAGCCGATGTGGCGCTTGAGCAGGTCGTAGCCCAGTTCATGATCCTCTTCGCACAGACGCCACAGGCCTTCCACTTTCAGGGTGATGACCCGGACCACCGTCATGGCCCGGGCGTCCACGTTCCACTGATAAGGCGGCTTGAGCCCCATCCAGCCCAGCACGTCCCCCGCCTGTCGGGTTTGGATGGTTATGGCCCCCCGCCGGGCGGTGTAAATCTCCATGGCCACCTGACCGGAGCGGATTAAGAAAAACTCCCGGGCCGCCTCCCCTTCCCGAAACAGGAACTGTTGAGCGTCAAACTGCTTGGCTTCGGCAAAGTCGACCAGCCGGCTCAGGTGCCTGGACGGCAGACCCTGCAAAAAGGGATGTTCCGCCAGAAGCTGTTCAAGGGCCTCCATGGTTGTACTCCTTTTTGCCTCCCGGCCGCCGTGTATCCGGCCGCGCGGCCAAGGCCGCGGCCCTGGCTCCGGTCTACCGACTCCCCATCCTGGCGCCGTCGCTTTCCCGGATGGCCCGGGCCTCCTCAGTGATGTCAATGCCCACCGGACACCAGGTGATGCGCCAGCTTGTGAGTCAGCCACTGGCGGTAGCGGGACAGGGAGCTGGCCCGCACGCTGCCGCCATGAAGGTAGGAGAATTCCAGGGTGAAGCAGACCTGCTGGCGCCGCCGGCGCTCTGTGCGCCGGCCCTCCAGGTCCAGGGAGTCTTCATAAGTGTGGCAGAAGCAGGTGGGACAGATCATGGCGCAGTTGCCGCAGGTGAGGCAGCGGCCGGCCACGTCGGCCCAGCGGGGATGCTCATAGTTTCGATACAGAAGCTCCTGGAGGCCGTCTGTTTCCAGGTGCCGCCCCATGTCCCGGGCCGCCTGAGCCACGGCCTGCGTGGCTGCGGCCGCTTCCTCCGGCGAGGCCGGGCGCGGGGCCACCGCGGCCAGGAGTGCCGCACCCCGGTCACTGCCCGCCTCCGCGACAAAAAAATGCCGGCCATCCTGCAGCACCTCGGTAAGTGCCAGGTCAAAGCCGGACACGGCCCGGGGGCCGGTGCCCAGGGAGGCGCAGAAGCAGGTGCCCCCGGCCTGGGTGCAGTTCACCGCAATGACCAGGGTCTGGGAGCGCCGGGCCGCATAGGTGGGCTCCACGAAATTGCCCCGCAAAAAGACCCGGTCCAGCACCTCCAGGGCCGCCAGATCGCAGGCCCTGACTCCTAGGAAGGCCTGGGGGCCGGAATCTGCCAGAGTGTGGTACAGGTGCCAGCCCTCCTGTTGGCGTTCCGCCGTCCACACGGTCTGCTCAGACGGCAGCAGAAACGGCTTCCAGGAATGCTGGCCCACCGTATAGCCGAAGAACGCTTCATCGGCCCGCTTCTCCAAGCGGAAAAGGCCGGCCTCTTGCCTGGCCGTCCAGCCTCGGGGGAGTTCAGCCGGAGAAGTGAGAGGGCTGTAGGTGAAATTTCCTTCAACAATTTTAGGTGCGATAATAGTGTAACCAAGACCGGTAAGTCTGGAAAAAAGAAGATGGAAATCATCAATAGAAAGATAGTAATTTTGGGGCGTTTTTACCATTAGTTTTGGCCTTACATTGCTCCCTATAAGTCAAAAATGAAATAATGAATTAAATAATGATTGCGGTTTTATTATGGAATAATTTAAGCCAANTATTCGGCTTTCAGGGTGGGGGGAAATCTTGGAGAATTCCCCCTCACCCTTCCCCTCTCCCCCATAGGGGGAGAGGGGAGTAAAGAGAATCCGGGGGAGAATCACCGGGAAAGCGCCCTCTCCCCCCGGTTCCCGGGGGGAGAGGGCCGGGGTGAGGGGGGGTACCCTTCCGATAAGGTGCCTGGTTTGACGACTTCCTTATCCGGTTTTTCCAGGAGCAAAAGAAATAATCAGATAAAATAAATTGTGACTTATCAAGTATTAGCCCGCAAATGGCGTCCCCAGACCTTTGAGGAGGTGGTGGGCCAGGAGCCCATCACCGTAACCCTCCAGAATGCCCTGGCCCAGGGCCGGGTGGCCCACGCCTTTTTGTTCAGC
>JAFDHU010000006.1 GCA_019308625.1 Deltaproteobacteria bacterium | reverse complement strand
AACTGTCCCGCCTCAGGCGCCGACTTCCTCCTTGATGGACACGGCCACCTTGTAGAGCACCGTGAGTAGCAGGAAGCCGATGGCGAACACGCCGATGGAGATGAGCAGTTCGGGGATGGTGGGCCAGTACTCGGTGATGCGGTCCAGGGGGTTGGGCACGAAGCCGCCGGTCATCAGCCCCAGCCCCTTGTCAATCCAGGTGGTGACCACGATAAGCCCACAGGTCAGGGCCAAGGTGGTCTCATTGCGGCGGATGCTGGGGAAGACCATGAGCAGAGCAGCCACGGACATCCCGATGATGGCGAACCACATCCAGGGCACCATCCGGCCGAAACCGTGCAGGCCGTAGAACAAGTAGTAAAAATGCTGCATGTGGTCCGGAATCTGGCTGTAGAACACAGTGAACAGCTCGCACAGGAAGAAGAACACGTTGACCAGGATGGCGTAAGTAACGATCTTGGCCAGGGTCTGGATCTGCTCCCGGCCGGGGTCAAATTTGGTGTACTTTCTGACCAGCAGAGCTAGCAAAATGAGCAGGGCCGGACCGGCAGAAAAGGCCGAAGACAGAAAGCGGGGGGCCATGATGGCGGTGAGCCAGTAGCCCCGGCCCGGCAAGCCGGCGTACAGGAAGGCGGTCACCGTATGGATGCTGGGCGCCCAGGGGATGGACAAGTAAATCAGGGGCTTCACCCACTTGGGGGGTGGGGCCTCGTTGCGTTCTGCGTCCAGCACCGTCCAGCCGATGACGATGTTCAGGAACAGGTACACGTTCAGGACGACCATGTCCCAGAACAGCACGGAATTGGGGGTGGGGTACTTGATGATGTTGAACAGCCGGTCAGGGCGCCCCAGGTCCACGATGACAAACAGGAGGCACATGGTCACTGAGGCCACCGCCAGAAACTCCCCCAGCACCGTTATGCGCCCGAAGGCCTTGTAATCATGGAGATAATAGGGCAGCACCACCATAACTGCCGAGGCCGCCACTCCGACCAGATAGGTCAATTGGGCGATGTAGAAGCCCCAGGACACATCCCGGCCCATGCCAGTGAGCCCCAAGCCGAATTTGAGCTGCCAGAGGTAGGTGACGAACCCGATGCCGATGAGGGCCAGCAGCGCCCCTACCAGCAGGTAGTATCTTTTTGTTCCGACCAGTGCTTTCTCAAGCATGTCAACCTCACACGATGTAGTAGATCTGAGGGTTGGTTCCCAGCTGTGGTTTGCGCCGGATAGTGAAGTGCGTCCGCAAAAGCTCCCTCACCTTGGACTTGGGGTCGGCCAGATTGCCGAAGGTCAGGGCGCCTTCGGAGGCCTCTACGCAGGCGGGCTGCTGGCCTTGGGCCAGACGCTCATTACAGAACAGGCATTTCTCCACCACGCCGATCTCCCGGGTGGGATAGCTCTCATTGACCTTGGGGATGTAGGGGCGAGGGTCCCGCCAATTAAAGCTCCGGGCCCCGTAAGGGCAGGCGGCCATGCAGAAGCGGCAGCCGATGCATCGGTGCATGTCCATCATGACGATGCCGTCCGCCCGCTGGAAAGTGGCCTTGGTGGGGCACACCCGCACGCAGGGTGGATTGTGGCAATGGTTGCAGAGCAGCAGGAAATTCATCCCGTGCAGTTTCTCCCACAGGTAATCCTGCTCAAACCCCGGGAAGGCATGCTCATACTGGTCGGTCCAGATCCATTTGATTTCCCAGCGCTGCTGCAGCTCTTTGGGCAGAGTCAGCTTGGGATTCGGGGGATGCATATAGTCGGGAACGTTGTGAATGGAATGGCAGGCCTGAATGCATTTGGCCGCGATCTGGTCATTCAGCTTGCGCATATCCACCACCATGGCCCAGCGCGTGGCCCCCTGGAGGGCGGGTTTGGCCTTCTGGGCCGCATCCACTTCGCCCGGCAGCACCAATTCAAACGCCGCTCTGCCTCCCAGTCCCAGCAGGGCGGAAAGCCCGGCCAGCTTGATGAATTCGCGTCTGTTGATTCCCATCACTTAGCCTCCGCCTTGGCCACCGTCTGCTCTTTGGTGGAGTGGCAGCCCCAGCAATTGGGGACAACCGCCACGTAATTATGGCATTCGTCGCAGAATTGGCTCTTGTTGCTATGACATTGCAAGCAGGTGTTGGAAAGACTGATGAAATATTTTTGCCCTTTGGAGTTGATGTAGGTCCGGTCGCCGGTTCGGACCACTTGGTCCCGCCAGTTAATCAGCAGGCGCATGTGCTTCTCCCGCATAAACTGCCGGTCTTCCACGCATTTCCGCTCCTTTTCCGGGAGCTTCAAAATGGCCGGGGTCTTCAATGAAGGCTGGGGTGGGGGTATGGCCTTGCCCAGGTTTTTCCAGAAGGCGATGGTGAAGATCACCAGGAAGACCACCAGGCCGATGATAATCTTGCCGCGGTCATAAATCTTTTTCTCGACCGTGGGCTTCTCCGCAAACCAGCCGAATTCGTTTTTATAGTCAGCCATTTATTCCTCGTCCTCCCCGCCTTCTTCTTCGCCGAACCCCACCAGGTCCCGATCTCTTAAGTCGGTGGTGCGCTCGATTTCCTCGTCGAAAACCAAGGCGTTGCCCACCAGTTCGTGGATGCCGGTGACATCCACCTCCGGGACCCAATACTGCAGCAGCGGCGGGAACACGGCTCGATCGATGGCACAGATGCAGCCCAGGTGGTTCACGCCGTATTTCTCGTGCACATAGCGCACGGCGTTGGCCCGGGGGAAACCGCCCCGCATGCGGATTTCCAGGAACTCGTCGGCATTGACACCGCTGCCACTGCCGCAGCAGAAAGTCTTTTCCCGGATGGTATTGGGGGGCATCTCCACGAAGTTACCCTCAGGCAACACGTGTTTGATGATGTAGCGGGGCTCCTCAAAGAGGCCCATGGCCCGCGCAGGGTTGCAGGAGTCATGAAAGGTCAGCTTGATGTGGGCGTTGCGCCGGGGGTCCAGCCGCAGCTTGCCGTGCCGGATAAGGTCGGCGGTGAATTCGGTGATATGCACCATCTTATGGGCCTTGGCGTTCTCAAACTTGGTGCCGGTGATGGGGGAGACCGGCTCTTCCAGGAAGTCCGCCGGGCCGTTCCAGGTGGTCATGTACTGGTTGCACACCCGCCACATGTGGCCGCATTCGCCGCCCAGGATCCATTTCACCCCCAGCCGCTTGGCCTCTTCATACATCTTGATGTTGAGGCGCTTGCCCATTTCATGGGAGATAAAGTATCCGAAGTTGCCGCCCTCGGCGGCATAGGTGCTGATGGTATAATCCAAGCCGATATACTCAAACAGGAGCAGATACCCCATATAGGTGTAAGTGCCGGGGTCGGCGAAATAGTCGCCGGAAGGGGCAATGAACAGGATCTCCGCCCCTTTGCGGTTGTAGGTGACGTTGGGGAGAATGCCCGTCACCCGCTCGCACTCTTCGGCGAAGAAGTCAATCATGTCTTTGTAGGCGTGAGGCGTGGCCCCGATGTGGCTGCCCCTGGTATAGCAGGAGCCCACCGAGGCCATAATCCACTCCACGTTGAGGCCGATGGAGGACAACAGCTCCCGCCCCAGAATGGTCAATTCGGCCATATCAATGCCATAGGGGCAGAACAGGGAGCAGCGTCGGCACTCGGTGCACTGATGCAGGTAGTAGAACCATTCCTTGATGACGCTTTCATCCAGGTCCCGGGCCCCCACCAGGTCACCCAGAGCCTTGCCGATACGGGTGAAGTAACGCTTGTAGATACTGCGTAGCAGCTCGGCCCGGAGCACCGGCATGTTTTTGGGATCGCCGGTGCCGAGAAAAAAGTGACACTTGTCCGAACAGGCTCCGCACCGCACACATATGTCAAAAAACAGCTTCAGGGTGCGGAACCGGTTCAGACGGTCCTCCATGCCCTCCAGGATGATCTCTTTCCAGTTATCCGGGAGTTGCCAATCTTCATCTGGCACCGACCACTCCCGGGGAAACGGGTAGCTGACCATCTCCAGCCACTTGGGGCTGGCGGCATTAAGAAAGGTGCCCGGGCGGAATTCCGGCTTGACTTCCATCCAACCCCGGTCTGGAACCCGGTATTGAATGCTTCTGGCTAACTCTTCAGGCTTCGGAAGCGTGGCCATTTACTCTTCCCCTTCAGTTTCCGTAGTTTCAGGCTCGGTTTCTTCTGCAGTTTCGGGTTCAATTTCCACCGGGATGCCGGCCTCGTACATGGCCTCCCGGTACTCATTTTCCTGATCCATATAGGTGTGGAATTTCACCGGATAATTCCAGGGGTTGATATGCATGACCATCCGGCTGTTGCTGGTGAGATTCCGGGTGGGGCTCAGAAACACCCCCGGGGCGTGCAGCAGTTTGCTGAAAGGAAAGTAAGCCAGCAACACACACACCAGAAACAAGTGGATGTAGAAGAGGGTGCCGATGCCTTCCGGGATCACCGGATTTAAGGTGGCCAGTCCCAGGGCCAGTTCCTTCACCTTGGTGATGTCCACCCGATACACATAGCGCATCAGGATGCCCGTGGTGCCGATGCCCAGGATAAGAAAGAGCGGAAAGTAATCAGAGGCCAGGGAGATGTAACGCAAATAGGGATTGGTCAGCCGGCGCCCCAGGAGGTAGAGCAAGGCCACCACCAGGACCACGCCGCTCAAATATACGGTGGGCACGAAAAACTGGACAAAGCCGTCCACTTCGGCCAGTTTGTTGATGACCTGGGGCACCGGATCGGTGAAGAACCGCAGATGCCGGAGCACTACGGTGAGAAAGGCATAGTGAAAGGCAATGGCCCCCAGCCACAGCCACTTGTAGGACCAGTACACCAGCTTGGCGCCTTCCGGCCGTTGCGGCGTTTCAATCAACTCACTGCGGAGGTTGCGGAACAGGCTGCGGAAGGCCAGGATCTCCAGGGCCATGCGCCCCACAGTGTAGGGGAAGGTGGAAGGATTGTCCAGCTTTTCCCCCAAATTCCGCTTGATCCAGGGATGGGACTGATGTTGGGACGCTGTGGTGGGGATACGGAAGGGCACCGGGGATCGGGCCCATTTAATGACCCGGTAGATGATGCCCTCAAAAAACAAAAGCAGGGCCAGATAGGGAATGACCACCCCAAATAGCGGCTGCAGGTGAGCCTTGACCCCCACATAGGCGACGGCGATGAGTCCCAGAACCGCTATCAGGGCCGCAGTAAATTGACGCTTGCAAAAATCCATGAACTGTCACCTCGTTTCGTGTTGACCTGCAAAGTACCGCTGAGGCTAAATGTGGGTTACGTTGATCCCCGCTTTGCGTAAAAGCCCGCTCACCTTGGCTTTCACCTCGTTTACCCGGATGTCATACAACTTCTCCCGGCGCTTCACATAGACGTCAAAGCCCAGCAACGCCAGACCATCAATCTGGGACTCCAAGTCCAGCATTTCGGCCGCCAGCCCGGTGTCTGCCCGAATCTCCGGGGCCAACTCCTCCCGAATGACCTTCTTCAGGAGAAACACAAAGGCAAGGGCCTGGGAGGGCGAAAAATCCTGAACCGCCTTGATGCGGATGATCTCATCCAGGTAACGGGACACCTCCTCCACCGTGGCACCGGAAACCAGCGCGTCCACCAGACCCCTGGCACCCTGCGACAGCCGGTAGGCCACCGGGTTGTTGAACCGGTCTTTCTCCTTTTTCAGAAACCTGGTGGTTTCCGGAGGGTAGCTGGAGAAAATCAAATCGAGCCAGCGCTCGAAAATTGTTAGTTTCCTTTGGGATAGCAAGTGACTTAATTTCATAGGCAAAATTTCTTATAGGAGGGGGAGCTTGTGAATCTTTTTACAACGCCCGCAAAAACCATGTCAAGGGAAAAATGAGGGAATTTTTGGCAAGACAAAAACCCTGAAACCCCAAACAGTTAGCCAAAAGCCTCTCAGGCGCTGCTTTTCCTCAGGGGTTCCGAAGGGTAATCCGCACGGAGGGCTGTTCAAGAAGACTGACTCGAACCTGCGTTTTCTTTTCCGGGTCCCTGGGGCCCGGGACGAGAGCGACGCCAACTCCCCTGCTGGTAATATTCCAGGAAGTCAAAAAGATAGGTATTGGCCACCAGCAGCAGAGTCAAGCCCAGCAGACATCCCGGAGTGTCCGCCCCCAGGTGTCCCAGAAACAATTTGGCAAGAAGGAACGCAATGAAAAAGCGAAGGGCAAAGCCGAAAATCCGACGCATAGGGCAATTTTAGTCCATCCCGACGCCGGGGGCAACTCCGGTCCCGGCGGGAGCGGCGGCGGCCACGGCCATCAGGACGGCTCCTCCAGCCTCCGGTTCCGGCTTGCCCCGGGAAATCCAGTGATAGTAAAATGACAATATGATCAATCTGGAGGAGTTCCGCACCGGCCGGTTCGGTCTGCCCTTTAACTGTGCCGACGAGCTGCCGGAATGCTGCTTTCGCTGCGTCTATCTCCTGTACGAGGAGTCGCCGGTCTGTTTCTGCGATGCCCCCTTTTACTACTACTGCGGCTATTCCTGGTCTGATAAGCTCACCGAGGTGACTCCGCCTTGCCTGTAATGCGGTTTTCAGTAGGAGGAATGCTTTCAGGACAGAAAGAACAGAAGCCCGGGCTTCGGCTTGCCTTAGCAGTGGCAATAATCCTTTTGGGGCTGGGGGCGGCGGCAGCCGCGGCGGCAGGGAGCCTTCAGGCCCGCTTGGTGAACAAGCAGCCCGCCGGCGAGCCTGGGCCGGTGAGCTTTTACCTGGGCCAAGTGGAAGTCACCCGGCCGGACGGCACCAGCAAGCTCCTCCCCTACTGGTCCTACCTGGAGCCCCAGGTGGCAGGGGAGCGGGTGGTCTTCCTGCCCACCCGGGGGCTGAAGCTCACCCGGATTTTCTTTTACCATCCCCAATCCGACAAAATCACCTCCTACCGGCTGCCCCTGGACCTGGACCCCTTCTTCGGCTGCCCCAGCTTTTCCCCGGACGGCAAAAAGATCGCCTACTACCTGGTGAAGGAGCGCAAGGTCATCGTCCGCAGTTGGCCGGCCTTGAAGCTCCTCAAAGAAAGCCCGCCCTATCCTCTGCGCCCCACCGATGTGCCCCCCATGCCGCCGGTGTGGACCTCCCCCACCCGGGTGGAGTTTGATCCCTTGTTCTTCCTGCCGGAACAACAGATAACCTTTGAGCTGGAGAATTGACATGCCCCTGGAGGCCTTGTCCCTTCCACAAGACAAGATTGGGTGCGGAGTCTTTCTCAAACTAGTTGCGGGAGGCTGTGGAAATTGAGTGAGGACAAGCCAAGGCTGCATTTACCGCAACGCCCTGATTTTCCCCCTTCCATTTGACTTAAAAGCTAAAGCAGGGACAGACGCTCATCATAGATGAATTCCCGGGTATGTCGGGCCACGCTTTCCGGGTCCAGATGCAGGCGGGCCACCCCCGATTCAATGGCGGCCCGGGCCACGGCCTCGGCCACCGCCGGGGGTACCCGGAAATCCATGGCCCCTGGCAGGATGTAGTCCGGCTCCAGTTGGTTCCCCACCAAAGCGGCGATGGCATAGGCCGCGGCCATATTCATGGCGTCATTGATGCAGGTAGCCCGGATATCCAGGGCCCCCCGAAAGATGCCCGGAAAGGCCAGACAGTTGTTTACCTGGTTGGGGAAGTCGCCTCTGCCGGTGGCCACCACCGCGGCGCCCGCGGCCCTGGCTTCTTCCGGATGAATCTCCGGATCAGGATTGGCCAAGGCGAAGATGACGGGCGAAGGGGCCATGGCTTGCACCAAGTCCCGGTTCAGCACGTTGGGGCCGGAGAGCCCGATGAACACCTCGGCGCCGCGCAAAGCGTCGGCCAGCGAACCTTTCACCCGGTCGGGATTGGTGAGCTCCGCCAACTCCTCTTTGATGCGGTTCATGCCCCGGGTGCGCCCCTTATACACCACCCCGGTGGTGTCGCAGACAATGATATTTTGGGCGCCGGCCTGCAGCAGCAGCCGGGCCACCGCCACGGCTGAGGCCCCGGCGCCGCTGAACACAATTTTCACTTCCTCCAGCCTGCGGTCCACCAGCTTCAGGGCATTAAGAAGGCCCGCCAGGACCACTACCGCAGTGCCGTGCTGATCGTCGTGAAACACGGGAATATCCAGGCTTTGGCACAAGGTACGCTCAATGTCAAAGCAGCGGGGGCTGGAGATGTCCTCCAGGTTGATGCCACTGAAGGCCGGGGCCAGGTTTTCCACCAAGGAGATGATCATGTCCGTCTCCTGAGTGCCGATGCAGATGGGAAAGGCCTCCACCCCCCCGAAGGTCTTGAACAGCACCGCCTTGCCTTCCATCACCGGCAGGGCGGCCCGGGGGCCGATGTTGCCCAGGCCCAGCACCGCGCTGCCGTCGGTGACGATGGCCACCAGATTGTTCTTGCAGGTGTAGTCAAACGCGGCCATGGGGTCCTTGAGGACCTCCTGGATGACTTCGGCCACCGCATGGGGGGCATACAGCCGCCGGTAGATGACGTCATCCTTGATGGGCACCTTGGCGTAAATCTGGATGACCCCTTGGTAGCGCCGGTGCACCTCCAGGGCCTCCTCCTCAATGGATAGCTTGCCGTAGTCCTGGCCCTCCTGGGGCAGCCAGGCCAGCTCACCTTCATAGATATAGCGCTCCAGGCGCTCGTACACTTTTTCCGGCGGCATCTCCTCAGGGCCGATTTGGGCCACCCCGGTGGCCTGGGCCGCCCGGGCCACCGCCTGGGCCACCACCGGGGCGATGTGAAAGTCCATCTGGCGGGGAATGATGTTGGTAGGAGACAGTTCCTCCTCCGGAATCATGGCCGCCATGGCCTGGGCCGCGGCCAAGTACATCTCCACATTGACCCGCTCGGCCCCCACATCCAGGCAGCCCCGGAAAAAGCCCGGCGCCACCAGGGAAGAGCGGATCTGGTTCCGGCTGTCCGCCTTGCCGGTGGCCACCACCGCGGCGCCGGCAGCCCTGGCATCAGCTTCACTGATTTCCGGCTCCGGCAGGGCCAAGGCAAAGACGATGGGGTCCGGGGCCATGGAGGCCACCATCTCTTGGGTGACCAATCCCTGGGCGGACAAACCAATGAACACGTCCGCGCCCTTCATGACCTCGGCCAGGCCGTCCTTGTACTCATGTCTTCTGACCAAGCGGGCGATCTCGGACTTGGCCCAGTTCATGCCCTCCATGCGGTATACCCTGAGCGCTCCGTGGCGGTCGCACAGGACGATGTTGTCGGTGCCGGCCACCAGGAGGCCCTTGGCCACCCCGATGCCCGAGGTGCCGGCCCCGCTGATAACGATGCGCACCTCCTCCAGCTTCTTGCCCACCACTTTGAGGGCATTGTAGAGAGCCGCCAGCACCACGATGCCGGTGACATGGGCCTCATGCAGCAGCACCGCCACCCGCACCGCCTTGCGCAACCGGTTTTCAATGGTGAAGCACTTGGGGGAGGCGATGCTCTCCAGACAGAAACCCCCAAAGGTGGGGGCCAGATTCCGCACAATTTCCACAAACTCATCGGAGTTCTGGGTTTTGATGGCCAGGGGCACGGCGTCCACGTTGGCAAAGGTTTTGAAAATCACCGACTTGGCCTCCAGTTTGGGCAGCACCGCTTGGGCCCCCACATTGCCGAATTCATAGGTCTGGCTGCCATCGGAAATGATGGCAATGGAGTTGCCCCGGCAACTGTATTTGTAGGAAGACGCCGGGGTTTGGTCGATCTCCCGGCACACCGCCGCCACTCCAGGGGTGTAGATGCGGCTCAGCACCGACATATCCCGGATGGGCATCTTGCTTTTGATGCCGATTAAACCACGGTAGCGTTGACGATAGGACAGGGCGTCGGATTCTCTCGCCATAATCGAGCCTCACAGGGAACTGATGGAATTTTCTTCCTTTTTATAGCCAAAACTTACATGGTTTAAGGAGAGACCGGACTAAAAGTTTCCTAAGGGGGCCAGCGGACCAAGACCCCTGCCCGTTCCTCTTTTACCCCTTAGGGCCTCCTTGGAGGCTGGAGCTGGCTGAGTCCATTTTTCCGCCTTTCCATCTTCTCGGCCAGCCAGATCAATTCAGCAGGTGCAGTTGGGCCAGAGTGTCGGTGAGCTTGGCCGCCAGCAGGGCAGTGAGCTCCGCCAGAGACGGGCTTTCCAGGTCCTGGAGGAGGTTCTCCGGCCAAGGCTGCCCCAAAGCAGGCCACACCACTTCCCGGCTCAGGGGGATAAATTTATCCCGCATAACCTTACCCAGAGGGCTGGGCCAGTAGTGTTCCAGACACAGAAAAAACAGAAACAGCCGGCGGAAGATTGCCAGGTCGTAAGCCTCCAGGGGGAGCCCTTGGCGATGGCGGCGGCGGAGCTTCTCCCCTAAAGGGTAGAAGATTTCATAAAGCTGCACCCGCAGCCGCACCCGGAGGCTGTCCTCCAGCAGGCAGAACTCCCCGGCCACGGCGCCGCAGCGCGGCAGCGAAAAGTCGTGCAGGAGCAGGGTCTCCCGGAAGGTCCATGACCTGGGCAATCCAGGCCAGGGAGTTGTGACCCAAGTAGGCCTGCATCAGGGCTGCGGCATACTGCCGGGGCGACAGCAGAATGGGCCGCCCTCGCAGGGTCGGCGGACTCAGAGAGGAGGCAAAGGCCTCCAGCGCGCCTCTCAACCAGGTATGATACAGGAAAAGCAGTTCCATCCGGCAGCCTGAGCAGGGAAACAGCCCGACCGGCCCCTTGGTCCCGGGGTTTCCAGTTTTTCCTAATTATACCCGAAAAACTTAAGGGGCACCTTTGACCGCCCAGTATGTTCAGATACAATTGAAATTTGGTGAAATCCGATATCCGGGCTGCTGCCCTGCCTCAGCCCGGTGCGAGGTGATGGCTCATGACCACCTATGGCCTGGAATACCACGGCATCAGAAATGTTGCCAGCGTCAACTGGAATCCTTCCACCCCGGCGTTGTATGAGAAGATTGTCTCCCGCAATGAGGGCCTCATCGCCCATCTGGGGCCCATTGTAGTGCGCACCGGCGCCTATACCGGCCGCTCGCCCCGGGACAAGTTCATTGTGTATGAACCCACCAGCGCCGATTACATTTCCTGGGGCGACCAGAACCAGCCCATAGCCCCGGAGAAGTTTGAGGTGCTGCATGCCCGCCTGCTGGCGTTCCTGCAGGGCCGGGAGATCTTCATTCAGGACTGCTACGCCGGCGCCGATCCCCGGTATCAGATCCCCATCCGGGTCATCAACACCAAGGCCTGGCAGAACCTCTTTGCCCGGAACATGTTCGTGCAGATTAAAGACCGGGAGAAATTAAAAACCCACCAGCCCCAGTTCACGGTGATTTCGGCCCCTGACTTTCATGCCGTGCCGGAGATTGACGGCACCAACTCCGAGGCTTTCATCATCGTGAATTTTGCCAAAAAACTAATCGTTATCGGGGGTACCAGCTACGGCGGGGAAATCAAGAAATCCATTTTCACCATTCTCAACTATTATCTGCCCCGGCAGGAAGTGCTGTCCATGCACTGCTCCGCCAATATGGGGGAAAAGGGCGATGTGGCTCTGTTTTTCGGGTTGTCGGGCACCGGCAAGACCTCTTTGTCCGCCGACCCGGAGCGCCGCCTCATCGGCGACGATGAGCACGGCTGGAGCGAGCAGGGGGTGTTCAACTTTGAGGGCGGCTGCTATGCCAAAGTGATCCGCCTCAATCCCGCGGAGGAGCCGGAGATTTATGAATGCACCCGCCGCTTCGGCACCATCCTGGAGAACGTGGGCATTGACCTGGAGACCCGGCGGCTGGATCTGAACGACGATTCCCTGACGGAGAACACCCGGGCGGCTTACCCCATCACTCACCTGAAAAGAATCGTGCGGGAAGGGGTGGGCGGCCACCCTCAGCATATCTTCATGCTTACCTGCGATGCCTTCGGGGTTCTGCCTCCCATCGCCAAGCTGACTCCGGAGCAGGCCACCTATCTCTTCCTGAGCGGCTATACCGCCAAGGTGGCGGGCACTGAGCGGGGTGTGGGCGCCGAGCCCACGGCCACCTTCAGCACCTGTTTTGGCGCGCCCTTTATGGCCCTGCCGGCGGAGGTGTACGCCCGCCTGTTCTGGGAAAAAATCATCAAGCACCAGGTGACCTGCTGGCTGGTGAACACCGGCTGGACCGGCGGACCCTTCGGGGTGGGTCGCCGCTGCGAAATCGCCTATTCCCGGGCCCTGCTGCGGGCAGCCTTGACCGGCGAACTGCAGAAGGTCCCCTTCCACCCGGACCCCGCCTTCGGCCTGCTGGTGCCGGCCGCCTGCCCGGGGGTGCCGGAGGAGATTCTTAACCCCCGCAACACCTGGGCCGATAAGGAGGCCTACGACCGCACCGCCCAGCATTTGATTTACCTGTTCCGGGAGAATTTTCAGAAGTACGCCCCCAACGTAGACCCGGCGGTGCGTCAGGCCGGACCCGGGGCGGCGCCCTAAAGGAGGAGCGCTTGCCTGCCGATAGCCAGGATAAAAAATCCAAATACCTGGGCTGTCTCCTCGGCGGGGCCTTGGGAGATGCCATCGGGGAGCTGGCCTTCCGGTACCGGGATAGGCAAAGCCTGGAGGCCGCCTTGGCTCGGGCCGAGATGCTGCGCTATACCGACGACACCGCCATGGCCCTGGGGCTGGCTGAATCCCTGGCCCGGCGGGGAATTCTGGATCAGGAGGACCTGGGGCGCACCTTCCACCGCAACTTCCTTAAAGAACCCTGGCGGGGCTATGCCGGCGGCCCGCCCACCGTCTTCCAGATGGCCCAAGGCCTGGGCCTCTCCTATGTGGAGGCTGCCCGGCTTCTGTTCGGCGGAGCCGGTTCCTTCGGCAACGGTGCGGCCATGCGGGTGGCCCCCCTGGGGCTTTTTTTCTATGACTCCCCGGAGATCTATGAGCAAGCCGCGGCCTCGGCGGCGGTCACCCATGCCCATCCCCTGGGCGCAGACGGAGCCGCAGTGCAGGCCCTGGCCGTGGCCCAGGCCGTAAAGCTCAACCCTCGGGAGCCCTTTCCCCGGGAGGCCTTTCTGGCCGGCCTGCGGGCCTGTGCCCGGACACCGGAAATGCAGGCCAAGCTCTGCCTGCTGGGCGACCTGCTGGCCGCTGCCACGCCCCCGGCGGCGGCGGCCCGGGCCCTGGGCCAGTCCGTGGCGGTGGATGAATCCCTGCCCTTTGCCCTGTTTGCCTTCTTAAGCCATCCCCATTCCTATGCAGATTGCCTCTGGGACGCGGTGCTGCACGGCGGCGATCGGGACACCCTGGGGGCCATGGCCGGGGCAGTGTCCGGGGCCTACCTGGGCCTTGGAGCCATTCCCAGGCACTGGCTGGAAAAGCTGGAAAACCACCGGCTGATTGAGGCGGCCGCCTTGGCCCTGCTGGCTAGGGCCCCAAGGCAGAACAAGGAATAGAAGGCTGTTGAAAAACTCTTGAAAAGCAACCCTTGTCATTCTGAGCGAAGCGAAGAATCTAGTAATTTCAACCAGTTCCTAGACCCTTCACTTCGTTCAGGGTGACAAGACAAAGTTTTTCAACACCCTGATAGATCAAGAGGAAGGCAGGGGCGCCAGGCCCTCCCCCGGACGACCGGAAATTTTGATATTACTGGGCCAGCAGGTCCTTGGCTGGCCGGAGAGCGGAATCCTGGGGGTCCATCTGCTCCGCCTGCTGCCCCTTCTTGAAGATGGTGGCCGTGCCCGGCAGCTCCGGATAATCCCCCAGCTCCGCAGCCAACTGCCGCAACCCCTCCCTCAGGGAAAAACGAGGTTCATAGCCCAGGGCCCGGAGCCTGGAGATGTCGGACACCAGCCGGTAGGTGTCATCCTTGATATGCGACAGCTCCCGGATTTCCGCCGGCCGGCCGGTAACCTCCCCGATAATTTCGGCCAACTGCAGCATGGACACCTCCTCCCCGGACCCGAAATTGAAAATTTCACCGGGAGCGGCTTTATCAGCCACCAGCAGCAGGCCCCTCACCACATCGCTGACATGCACGAAATCCCTGGTCTTGCGATGCTTGTCCCCCACAATCTGGATGGGCTTGTGGTTCAGGTGCCAGCGCAGGTAGCGCCCCACTTCCACCAAGGCGGTCCGGGGATTTTCGCCGGGGCCGTAAACACAAAACGGCCGGGCGATTACGGTGGGCAAATCATAAGTGGTAAAGAAAGTGGAAGTGTACACTTCCCCTGTCAGCTTGGAGGTGCCATAGGGCACAAACGGACTGCGGGGATGCCCCTCATCCATGGGGAAGTATTGTGGCCGGCCGTATACCGAAGCCGAGGACACATAGACGAACCTTGTCACTCTGGCAGCCAGGGAGGCCTCCAGGACATTAAAAGTTCCCCGGGCATTGGTGTCAAAATCCAGACGTGGCTCCTCTACGGACACCGTGCCGCTGGCATTGGCGGCCACGTGAAACACCAGCTCAGGTGCGGTTCCCCGGACAGCCTCGGCCACCTTCCGGGAATCCCGGATGTCAGCTTTAATCAGCGTGGACCCGGCAGGAGGGGAAGGGTCCGTCACGGTGGCCAGGTTGTCCAAAATGACCACTTCCTTCCCCAAATCAAGCAAGGCCCGGACGAGATGCCGACCGATAAAGCCCAAGCCTCCAGTCACCAGAATCCTCTTGTAGTGTTCCAGCACGATGACTGCCACCTCCTTTTCCACTTTTCCTTTCAGAGAGGGCAACAAGAGCACCTGACCGGTCGCCAGCGAGATTCTCAGAGAGCCGTGGAGGCTGAATGTGGGCCCAAAGACAAAATCATCCTTTTGCGGCTTCTAACCGACCTCTTCCCCATCAAGCTCTTTCCGGTTGTAACTCTACCAAAGCGCTCTTCTATCTTTTCGCCCCAGAAGCAGGGCGTCAATCACTATGTCATATCGCTCTGGACGGACAATCTTTTCCCTGAGGCCCTGCTAGGCAGGGTTTGGCTTGGCCTTTACTGGGCCACCAGGCTGGACAGCAGGCGTTTGATCTCCCCAAATCTGCTGCGATTTACCCGACCAGCCGCATAATAGCGAATGATTCCCTGTTGGTCTATGATGAGGAAGTTGCTGGCCTCAGGTTGAAGCCGGTACTTGGGCAATATGCTACCGGTCCAGTCCCCGTAAATGGGGAAGCCCTCCTTCCGGGAATGCTGCGTGAGTTTGCTTTTCCAAAAGGGCCGGGTAACAAAGTTGGCTTCGGCGCAATTGATGACCACCAGCCGGAAGATGGTCCGCTTTATCCTGTCGGGCTGCGCCCGGTACAGCCTTTTCAACTCGTTTTTCAGCTCCAGATTCTGCCGGATGACATGCCGGGATTCATAAAACATGACCACTACCTTGCCCCGCAACATGTCCAGAGTGAGCCTGTCGCCGGCGGCTGAGGACACTACAAACGGAGGGGCCGGTTTTCCCAACCCCGGGTAGCCGGCCCGGGCCAGCCCGGGCACACCACCCAGAAACACCAACGCCAGCCAGATGGAGAGCATTCCTCTTATCTTCCTCATCTCCCGCTCCCTGAAGTTGTTCGGCTGCCGCCCGTTTTTCGGACTTCTCCCTGATAAGACAGCATCTGCAGGCCGAAGGTAAATATATTGCGAATATTTTAATCCTTATTCTCGGCCTGGCAATGGGGAATCCGACGCGCCTCGGCCCAACGCCGCCTTTTTCAGAGAAGGCTCCTTGGCCTGATGGAAGCGCAGGTCCAGGAGCCAGAGGTCCTGGTTGACCCTGATGGTGCGGCCTCCCAGCCTTTCCGGCTGGAGTAGCACAAAGGGACGGCCCTGTCGGGCCAGCCGGCGGATCTGCTTGTCAAACGGGGCGAAAAAGGGACGGTGGGCCAGAAAGGCCGGAGTGAAATGCCGCCGGTCCACCACCAGGAAGGAAACCCTATATTTCCGGCCGAAGGCCCAAACCGCCCGGGGGTCGGAGGCGTAGTAGGCCGCAAACAAATCCTCCAGGCGGGGCTTGAGCTTGGCCCAGTAGCCCCGGCTCCAGGGATGGGCCAGCTCAAAGGTGGCCAGGGTCCGCCGCCGGGCAAAGGTGGGGATATTGTCCGCCAGATAAGGGTGGGCGGCGATGAGGGCGTCCTTGGGGGTAGCGGCCAGAGAGACAAACAGCGGCTGATAGCCCGAGTAATCATACAGGCCCACCATCCTCAGACGCCAGCCGCTCAGGGCCAGCACTGCCAGAACCAAGGCGGCGGCTTGGTGCCGGGAGAGCCGCAGATTCTGACTCAAGCCGTAAAAACCCAGAGCCAGCCCCACACAGTAGACCAGGTTGAGGGTATAGGTCAGATACCGGCCGGGGATGAAAAGCTTGAGGAGAAATAGCCGGGCCAGGGCATAGAGGGCCAGAGAGGCCAGAAGCAGATAGCCGATGGGCCATAGCCGGGGGCCCAGGTTGCGCCAATCCAGCCGGCGCAGACCCGCCACCGCGGCTACGAGCAACAGGACGCATACCAGAGCCCCGGCAAAGATGCCCGCCTCGCGGAAAGGGGCGATGTACTCCCAGGGGGCAGCCAGCTCCCACAAAAAGGAGGGAGGCGGAACAACGGGGTAGCGCCCCCGGGAGGAAAACTCCAAGCGGCCAGCCATGTCCGCGGCGCTCACCAGGGGGCCGAATCCGGCCGCGGTAAGCTGGTAATTGAACAGCACTACCAGAAGGGCGCCCAGGACCAGCCAGACAAAATGGCCGGGGCGGCGGGGGAAGGGGGGCCCGGAAACGGCACGGCAGCGGCTGTCCGCCCAGCCCAGCAGGGCTGCACCGGCGGCTAGAGGAAAAATGTAAGGGATAAACAGGGCCATAGCCAGCACGCTCAGGGCCATGCTCCGGGGCCGGTCGGCCAACCAGGCCAGCAGAAAGACAGCCAGCAGCGGCGCGGCGAAAGCCCGGGGCAGGCCGCCGGCCAAGCGCCCGAGAAAAAAGGGCATCAGCCAGAACACCCCCACCGTAATCCAGGCTAGGCGCCGGTCCAGGATTTTCAGAGTAATCAGATAAAGGCAGAGACTCAGGCAGACAAACAGAAAACCGGGCAGAAGCTTGGAGAACCAGAGCGGACTCATGAGGCCGGCAGCCAGCCAGTAGAGTCCCTTCACCCCCCAGGGCACGTAATGGCGGGCATACTCGGCCAGCAGGTCGTGCCGGAACAGCTCGGGATCCTGCCACTGCTGCATCCAGAAAATCTGCTGGCGCACATCATCATTGATGACGTATTCGTTGACCAGGGCAGGGAAATGGGCCACCAGGAACAGGGCGGCCGCACTCAGGAGAAGCAGTCCCACCTCCGTCCAACGGATTGGGGCAGGCTGAGGGCTGGTGTTCATGGTATCAGATTTCCCGTTCCAAGACCCGGAAAGTCTTGTAGGGCCGGCCGCCGAAGGATTCGATGGTCTTCACCCAGGGCCAGAGGTTTTCGGGGACCAAAGACAGGTCACAGACCTCGCAGGGAGTTTCCCGGGCCAAGTAAAGATAAGTACGGAGAATTATGGCGTAATGCAGCCGGCGCCCTTGATAGGGCTGGCGAACCCCCAGCACCAGGGCCCGGACCTGCCGGAGGGGCCCGAATCTGGCGGCGTAAAGGAGGCGCAGGCGGTCCAGCAGAGACCAGCGGCCGTTCAGTTGCTGGATCAGCGGATTAATATCGGGGATGGCTATCCCGAAGGCCACCACCCGCTCGCCGTCCAGGACCAGATTGACCAGCTCGGGGCGCAGCAGGGGCTTGAGCTCCTGGATGAAATAACGGAATTGTCGGGGCGACAAGGGCACATGTCCCCAGTTGCGTTCCCAGGCCTCATTGAAGATGTCACCGATTTCCGCGGCCCGGCGCTCCAGTTCCCCCGGCTGTAGCGTGCGCAGCACCAAGGGCTGGCCGGCCATGATGCGGGCCAGACGGTTTTCCATGGCCGGGGCGTCAATGTCCCGGTTGGTGATTTTCAGGGCCAGCCAGTCCATAGCCTTGCGAAATCCCAGGCCCGTCAGCAAGTCCTGATAATAGGGCGGATTGTGGGTTTGGAAAATGGCCGGCCGGGAGTCAAAGCCCTCCACCAGAAGGCCCATTTCATCATAAACAGAAAAATTCATAGGCCCCACCAAGCGCCGCTTGCGCCGCTGTTGCACCCAGTCGGCCGCGGCGGCCATCAGGGCCTCGGCCACCGCCGGCTCCGGCAGGCACTCAAAAAACCCGAAGAATCCGGTGAATTCGTCCTGGTGGCGGTCATAGGCCCGGTTGACGTGAGCGGAGAGGCGGCCAGCCGGCCGGCCCCGCCAAGAGGCCAGGAAGTATTGGGCCTCGCCTACCTCAAAGAAAGGCCCCCGCCGGGGGTCCAGGAAACGGCGCTGGTGAGCCAGAACCGGAGGCACCCAAAATGGGTCGTGGGCGTAAATCTGCCAAGGGAGCCGGAGAAATTCCTCCAGCAGGCCCGAAGTGGTGACCGGGATGACTTCTACCTGCCCGCGGAATTTCATGGCCTGGGTGTCAAGGAAATGAACAGTTTCTCGGAACCGGGCTTCATAGTACCTTAAGCAAAGGTCCAGCCGGCAGCCGGCTGGAAGCCTTCAGGGAAAGGAGGCTGCAGTCCGCCCAGCCTGCAGGGAGACTTCCGGAAGCCGGTCGGAGATCTAGGGGGATTTATCCATCACCAACTGGGCGGTCAGGCCTTCCTTTAGCACCAGTCCGGGGTTGGCCGCAATGAACTCCACGTCAAAGTAGGAGGGCTGCTCCAGGGCGGTGGCGGAAGTGGTCCAGGGGAGCCGGGTCAGACGGGCGGTGAATTTCTGTCCGGGCAGGGAGTTAAGCGTCACCTCTGCCTCATCCCCCACTCTGAGCTGCATGGCTTCTATTTCGTGCACCTTGGCCCGCAGGACCACCGGGTCCAGCACCCCCACCCGGAAGACCGCGGGCGTGGCCTCCAGATAGGCCCCCTCCTTGAGGTCGGGATGTACCCAAATGACATGGCCCTCCAGGGGGGAGCGCAGAACGCCCTCGGCGGGAAGACGGGAAGGATTTACGGGCGTCCCCAATTGCTCCTGGAGGACCGCCGCCTCCTCCCGGGCCAGCCGCCGGAGAGCGGCCAAATTCCCGGCCAAAGCCCGCCGCTGCTTAAGAAGTTGCTGATACTGCTTCTCCAGCAGGCGAAGGGCCTGAGGGGAGGCCAACTGGTGCTCCGCCAGCCGCCGGGAGCTGTCCAGTTTAGCCTGCATTGCCACCCTACGACTTTCCACTTCCGCCAGTTGGGCGGCCAGCTCCTTAAGCTGCGGCGGTGAGAGGCGGCGGTGCAGTTCCAGCCTGGCTTCCGGGGCCAGCCGGTAGCGGGCCAGGACCTCGCCCGGCTCCACCTTGTCCCCCACCCGGACGGCCACAGCGGTGATTACCCCGGCAAAGGGCAACGGTACCGACCGCTTGAGAGAGCAGAAGACTTTGGCGGTAAAAGCCAGACGGCCGGCCGCCGCCTCTTTGTGGGAGCCCTGCGATCCCGCCCCCTCCTGTCCCGGAAGCGGAACCGCAGCCAGGGCCAGCAGCCCCGCCACCAGCAGGCCCACCAGGGCCGGCCGTCTAATTCTGCCAGGAAGATTCCTCCACATAATGGGTCACCAGGTCCCCGGAGAGATGGCGCAGGGCCAGGAGGGCCAGGTCATATTCCAGGGATTTCAACAGAGTGTCGCGCCGGGCCTCCAGATGCTGCCGGCGGCTTTCCAAGAGCAGTCCCAGAGGCTCGCCAGTCCGGTAGCGCAACTCGCTCTTTTGGGCCTTGAGACGGGCCACCTCCTCCTTGGCCTGGGCCAGCTTTAGGGCCCGCAGGGCAACGCGAAGCCGCTCCGCGGCCTCCCGCCACTTTTCTGTCAACTCCATCTCGGTCAGTTCCGACTCGGCCGCAAACTGCTTCAGGATGGTTTTTTGTCGGGAAATGTTGCGGAGGCGGCGGAAGCCATCCCACACGGGCCATTTGAGCCCGATGGAAAAGAAATAGCCCCGGGTTCGCACCGTGCTCAGGGGGTCCGGGGTTTCCACTCCCAGAAACACCGAGGGCAGCAGCCTGGCCTTGGCCAGGCTGACGTTTTTGGCCTGTAACTCCTGCTTCAGGGCCTGAATCTGCAGGTCAAAAGAACGCCTCAGGACTTCGGCCAAGCTGGCCCGGGCCGCCTGGAAGTCCTCCAGAATCTGACGGCGGGCCTGGTTCAAATCCAGGGAGACCGAGGCCTCCGGCTGGAGACCCAGAAGAGTCTTCAAGGCTTCTCGCAGGCTGTCCCGGGACTCTGCCAAGTGCTTCTGTTCCAGCCGGGTCAGGGCCAGTTCCCGGTCGGCCAGCCTTACCTCGTAGGCTGCGGCCTCCCCCATTTTCTCCCGTTGGCGGACGTAGGTCAAATTCTTCTTAGCCAGCTCCACCATCTCCTGCTGCAGAGGAGCCAATCGGGCCAGGGCGTCCAACTGCAGAAAAACCCGGGCCAAACGGTGCAGGCCATCAGCTATGACGCGGAGATGACTAAGAATTGCCATCCGGGTGAGCAGCTTGCGGATCTGCAGGGAAAAATATGCCTTTATGGGGTTGTAGTCTTCGGTGAGGAAAGACACCGAGTAGGACCGAGGATTCAGGTGCGGGTCTTCGGGCCGGTGCACAAAATAGCGGGTGCGCAGGGTGACGGAAGGCAAGAAGGCACTGCGGCTGTCCGTTTCATCCAGGCGCTTCAGTTCAATTTCCAGGGCGCTCCGGGTGAACAGCGGGGACTGCCGCAAGGCCAGCCGGGCCGCAGCGTCAAAGTCCAGGGGTGGGCCCGCGGCCGACGTCCGGGCCCCAGTCTCCAGGGTCCGGGAAAAGGCTGGAGAAGCCGTCAGGGCCAGAAGCATCCACACCAGAAGGACAAGGGGAAGGGCTTTGTCCGATTTGGCCATTGCGGCAGCAAGGGGTCGGTGCAACTTGAAGCTCCGTGGGCCCGAGGGTCAGCTTGGGGACAAGGCGTCAGAGTTCCACCAGCACCCCGTCCTGCAGCAGGTATTTCCGGGAGCAACGGGCCGCGATTTCTGGGTCGTGGGTCACCACCACCACGGCGGTCCCCCCCGCGGCGGCAATTTCCTGGAAATGGTCCACAATCAGGTGGCTATTTTCCCGGTCCAACTGACCAGTGGGCTCATCCGCCAAAATGACCTGCGGCTGGTTGACCAAGGCCCGGGCCACTGCCACCCGCTGTTTTTCCCCGCCGGAGAGCAGATTGGCCCCGTGGCGGACCCGGTGGGTCAGTTTCACCCGCTCCAGGGCGGCCATTATCCGGGGGGGCCGGTCCCGGCGGTCCACCCCGGCATAAATCAGGGGAAACTCCAGGTTCTCATACACCGTGGACTTTTCCAGCAAATCGCAGCTTTGGAACACCAACCCCACCCGATGACGACGGAATTCCGCCTGGGCGGTGCGGTCCAGGTTAAGGACGTCCCTGCCGGCGAACAGATAGGTTCCCCGGGTGGGGGGCAGAAGCAATCCCAGGATGAACAGCAGGGTGGACTTGCCCGAACCGGAGGGGCCCATAATAGCCACCATGTCGCCCGGCTCCACCTGCAGATTAATCTCCTTGAGAACCGTGATGGTGCCTTGGCCGTTTTGGTAATGTTTGGCCAGACGGGAGACCTGAATCAAAGGCTGGTCGGCGCCTGCGGCCGCAACCCGGCTACTCATAGCGGGTGGCCTCCACCACGTTCATACGGCTGGCCTGCACCGACGGCAGCAGGCCAGCCCCCACTCCGATAAGGACAGCCAGGGCCAAGCTGAGCCCCACCGAAAGCAAAAAAAGCTTGGCCGGCGGGTGCAAGCCCAGGACAAGCCCCAGGATTTCCACCAGCGCGGCCCCGATCGCCACCCCCACCAGGCCCGCGCCCAAGCTCAAGCAGAGGGCTTCGGCCAAAAACTGGGCCAGAATGTCGGAGTCCTCCGCGCCCATGGCTTTTTTGAGGCCGATTTCCCGGGTGCGGGACCTGACCACCGCCATCATGATGTTCCAGATACCCACCGTGCCCAGCAGCAGGGTGACGCCCACCGCGGCGTACACGAAAAATTCCACCCACCAGGCCATCTTCACCACCCGATGCCAGCGATCCCAGTTGATCTCCACCAGTAGCCGCTCATCGGACTGGTGCTGCCCCACTACCCGGGGTATGGCCGAGGCCACTGCGGGAACATCGTCCCAGGTGCGGCAGCGGACATACAGCCGGTCCGGCAGCATAATGCCCGGAACCCGGTCCCGGGCCGTGGTCAGAGGCAAAAACACGGCGTTTCGCATAATCTCGGGAACCGACTCCTCCAGGACCCCGACAATTTTATACAGGTCATGGTGGACTTCCAGGGAAAGGCCGACCACGTCCTCCCGGCCGAACAACTTCCGGGCCCGGTCCGAACCCGTGACGCACACCCGCTGCCGTCCAGACACCGCTTGGGGACCGAACAGGATACCGTACAGAGGCTGAAAGCCGCGAACCTTCCAAAAGGAGCCGTCCACCGCCAGCACCGTGATTCTCTCCTGCTGGCCGCGCCAGGTCACCGGAGCGCGGCCTACCGCTAGGCGGCTGACCTCCTGCACCCCCGGCAAAGCCTTCACTGCGGCCGCGGCCGCCGGCCGAAACCACTGAAAGGCCTCAGCTTGGTTGTTGTCCAAGCGCAGCCGCACCACTGTGACCCCTCCGATCAAGTCCAAGTCCTGATTCAGATGGTTTTTGACCTCCCGTCCCATAGTAACCAGGGTGATCAACCCGGCCGTCCCCAGGGCGATGGCCAGCACCACCGCCCAGTAGCGGCGCCGGTGGCGCCATACCTGCCGCAGACTGACTCGCCACAGGTCGGCCAGCCGCACGGGTTAAGTCCTTCCGGGTGTATAGGTCACTTCACTTCCCGGCCCCCGCCGGGGTGGTGTCGGGAGAGGCCGCGAGGGACCTGGAGTCCGCCTCCCTGAAGAAAGGAACGATTGCCTGATCCGTCTGATGAAGCCGGTGCTTTCTGGCCACCTTCTCCAGGCATTCCAGCACCCGCTCTACTTGGCGGTCGGTATGGGTGCTCATAAAGGCGGTGCGGATTACCGCCTGCCTGCGAGGCACAGCCGGGAAAACGGCAGGCAGGGCGAAGATTCCCAGGTCAAACAGTTCCTGGGCCACCACAAAGGCCTTCTCTTCCTCGCCGATAAATATGGGGATAATGGGGCTGGAGGAATTCCCGCTGACCAAGCCGATTTCCCGATAGGCCTGCCGGGCCCGCCGGGTGATTTCCCACAGGCGATCCAGGCGTTCCGGCTCCTGCTCCATAACCTCCAGGCAGGCCAGCACGGTGGCGGCATTGCAGGCGGGCTGGGCCGCCGAGAAAATCAGCGTCTTGGAATGATGCCGCACGTATTCCAATACCTCGGAGTCGTCGCTGGCCAGAAAGCCGCCGATGGAAGCCAGGGCCTTGCTGAAGGTCCCCATGATGAAATCCACCTGGTCGGTGACGCCGAAATGGGCCGCGGTGCCTCGCCCCCCGGGGCCCATCACCCCCAGACCGTGGGCATCATCCAGGTAAATCAGCAACTCCGGGTGGGACTTCTTCAACCGCACGATTTCCGGCAGCGGGGCCACATCCCCGGACATGCTGAACACCCCTTCGGTAATCAGCACCGGCAGACCCTGGGGGTTCTTTTGGCGGGCTTTGGCCAGGTTGCGGGCCGCAGAGCCCACATCATTGTGGACAAAGGGCACCACCTGAGCCCGGGAGGCCTTGCACCCCTCAAAGATACTGGCATGATTCTCCCGGTCGCACAGAATGAGGTCGTGAGGGGTGAGCAGAGAGGCGATGGCCCCCAAATTGGTACTGAAGCCGGTGACATGCACCACAGCCTTTTTCTTGCCCACAAAGGCCGCCAGCTTCTCCTCCAGCTCCTCATGCAGGGTCATGTTACCGCAGAGAAACCGGGAGCCTCCCGGGCCGCTTCCCCAGCGGCGCATGGCCTGGGTCGCCGCCGCTATCACCCGGGGATCATGGCTGAGCCCCAAGTAATCGTTGGACCCGATCATGATCAGGCGCCGGCCCGCCACTTCCACTTCGGTGCCCCAGGAACGGGAAATGGGCCGGAAATAGGGATATTTCTGCTGAGCCCTCAACTCCTGCACATAGCTGACAAATGTCCGGGCCCGATCCTCAAGTTTGGGATGCGACATGGAACTCTACACCCAGAAATGCCTCCGGAAAGGGAAAAGACCGAAAGAAAAAATCGCCCACCCTGGTAGCTGGGGACCGTCCGGTGCTAACGGCCAACGCGGCGAGTGACCTGTTCGGCATCTAGGGGATTGACCCGAAAATGACGGAGAAGAACGGCTGACTTAAAGATTGGATTAACATAATTTGGAAGGGGAAATCAATGTAAAAATCCTTTGCAAGGCCTAACGGCAAGGAGTCTCCAGGGCGCCTCCAGGTTCCCCCGGACGGAGCAGGGTCGGTTTTCCGACTTTACCTCTTGGCGGACGGATTTTCTTCTCCGGCCAATTCCAGGGCCACTTTAACGCTGTGATGGCGGCGCTTGTCCAGGGCGGTCAGAAAAGCCCGGCGGTAGTCCCGGAGAGGAAAAAGATGAGTCAAGAGTCCCCGGGAGGGATAGCTGCCGCCGGCCAGCAGATCCACGGCTAACTGATAGGTGCGCACCGGCTGTCCCCGGAACCTGGCCCGGGCGTACATGGCCGCACCGGTAAGTCTCAATTCCCGAAACCACAGGCTGGAGAAGTCCACTCTGCCCAGGGTGGCGGCGGTGCCCACCAGCACGTAGGTGCCCCGGCCCCGGAGGGCCAACAGCCCCTCTTGCAGAGATTTACGGGAGCCGACGCAGTCAAACACCACCTC
>JAFDHU010000258.1 GCA_019308625.1 Deltaproteobacteria bacterium | reverse complement strand
GGTTCACCAGGAAAATTTAAAGGGATGATAGGGCTCGCCGGTGAGAAGGAGACGGCGCAGACGCTGAGCCTGGCGCCGGAAGAGGCGTCGGAAGTCAGTATCCCCGGCCTCATCCGGGGCCGGGAAGGTGCGGTTGACAAACCGGTCGTATTCCAGAAAGTAACGCTTCCGGGGCTCATCCCTGAGATAAACGCCGCCATGGGTGTGCCGGTAAAAGTCTGCCGCGGCGAACACCCGGTTGTTGATGAGCTTCAGGGTGAAGCGGTCCACCAGGGGGGCCCGGAACTCCTCCAGGAGGTCGGAGGCCAGACCGGCATGGCCGAAGCGGGGCTGGTGGAAGAAGCCCAAATAGGGATCAAAACCCAGCCCGTCCAGGAGGGAGGAAAGCTCATTATAGACCAGGGTGTATCCCAGGGAAAGGAGGGCATTCCCCGGGTCGGGGGCGGGATGCCGCCGGCGGCCGTGGAAATCAAAGGTGCGGCGGACCATTTTGGCGAAGGCGGCGAAATAGGTCCGGCTGCCAGCCCCCTCCAAACCCAGGAGGGCGGCGAGGTCCGGCATCAGGCCGGCTTGGTCAGGGAATGCCGCCAGGCGGTTGAGTTCAGGTTTAAAATCGGTGTCAGGGTGGTTATGGGCGAACTCCCGCACCAGGGCCAGGCTATTGGGCAGCTTGGCGGCCACAAGGGTTTGGGCCAGGCTCAGGACAAAGGCAGGTTCGGCGGCCCGGGCATACTGGGCCTGGCGCAGCTTGATGTTCTTGGGGAAGGGGCTGGTGAGCTGACCCAAGAGCCGGCCCCGGCGGGTGAAAAGGGCCAGCTCCACGCCGTGGGCCAAGCAGAGTTGGAGGGCGGAAGTGGTGAGGTGCACCCGGCCAAAAACCAGGACGGCCTCCAGTTTGGCCACGGGAATATCCGCCAGGGTTTGGCCGTCCTTGGCCACCAGGAGGCGTTGGCCCTGCCGCTGAAGGACGGCGCCCTGCTGGGTGAGGTAAAGGACGGCCATGGATTACTCTCCGGGAGGCGGCTTTCGGGAGGCCAAATAGGCAGCCAGGTCAAAGGGGGGAGGGAAATAGAGCACCCGCTTTTCTCTCTTGGGGCGGTCAAAAGGAGCCAGGATGGAATCCTTTAGAAAAATGAGGCCCAAAAACTTGAACCCTGCTTCAAAGCGGGTGATGGCGGTGTCTTCGGGATCCAGGCTCAGGTGGAGACGGGTCAAGACCTCTTCAGTGAGCTCCAGGGCGGCCTCGGCCTCGGGGCGGGTTTTGGTGAGGATCACGAAATCGTCAGCGTAACGCACCAAATGATAGCCCCGAGAGGAGAGGGTCTCGTCCAGTTCGTCCAGAAAGAGATTTGCCAGCAGAGGCGAGATGACCGCGCCCTGGGGGATACCCTTTTTCATAACAAAGATTTTTTCGCCGTCATAGACTTCGGCCTGCACCCACAGGCGCAGGAGGCGGAGGAGGTGGGGGTCAGTAAGGATGGCCGTTATCTTGGCCAATAGTAGTCCATGGTCAATGTTGTCGAAGTAGTCGTCCAGATCGGCTTCAACCACAAAGCGGTAACCCTGATCCCGGAGTTCTCTGAGGCGCATGGCGGCTTGGCGCACGGAGCGGCCCTTGCGGTAAGCAAAGGAAACTTCCTCAAAGTGAGCTTCAAATATGGGTTCAATGAGGTTCAAAACTGCAGCTTGGGCCACCCGGTCGCGCACGCAGGGAACGGCCAAGGCCCGAGGGGAGCCGTCTCTCTTGGCCACCAGGAGGCGAAGAAGGGGTAAAGGAGCGTAGCGGCCAGAGCGGAGTTCTTCTCCCAGCAGGGCCATGTTAAGGTCCAAATTCCGCCGGTAGGCCCCGATGGTTACCATATCCACTCCAGCCATGCCCCGGGAGGCCTCGACCCGGCGGAAGGCGGTGTGGAGGTTGGCTGGGGTGATAAGGCTGGCAAGCATGGGCTAGTTCCCTCTAAAGCAGTAATTCGCCCAGAGCTTAAGATAAGTTATGTCACAATGGCCAGGAGGCCCTATTCCGGCCAAACTAAGCTTGCAGTCGTCCAAGGTTTTATAGGATCGTTCAGAAACTCTCGTCAGTCACTCTTCCTCCCCGCAGATAATAGCCCCAGCTCATCCGACGGCGCAGATTGTCAATAAGCTTCTGAAACCACCAGTAATGGTATTGCATTTTTTCCCCAAAAAGATAGAAGCGCTTGACGGTGAGCCGCAGTTCAATGGGGAGAAGCAGAAAACAGGTATGGTCTGCCGTAGCGCTGGGAAATGCTTTCAGGGCTTCCGCTCGGCCGGAAGAGGATAAAATGCTCCAGTTGGGGGAGAAGGAAATCTCCAGGAAACCATAGCGGGTGGTCACGATAAGATTTCGGCGGCCATGACGTTCTCCGGGCAAGGAGGGGGGATAAACCTCCTTTAATGAGCCCCCCTTGGGAAGCAACAGGTTTTGAATATCCTGTCCAGTTTCGGTGGTGAGAAAGGGGTTGTCCAGGAGACTTTTCGGCCAATGCTGCCTGTTAAAAGTAACTTTTCCAAGGCGTCCGGCCAAGCGACGAAACTCGGGTTTGAAGTAGGCGCTGGGGGTGAGAGAGTGCTCGCCGTAAAGCTTGAGCAACTGCACTACCAAGGCCTGGGCCAAATTCATAAGGGCATCCCAACAGAAATGGCCGGGCTTGAAATTTTCCACCAAGGGATTGACACCGGGCCAGCGGGCTTTAAAACGCGCCCGGAATTCCCTACCCGCCCGCCCAAAAAGCTGGTTTCCATAGGAAGCCGGCTGATAAACAGGATGGGAGAGAATGGCGGCCCGGGGTTGTTGGGGCTCCACCTGCACCGGCAGCAGCATGGTGAGACCCGTGACTTCCACCA
>JAFDHU010000257.1 GCA_019308625.1 Deltaproteobacteria bacterium | reverse complement strand
CCGTGGCTTGCAATCAGGCGGTCCCGATTTATGTTCTATATAATGCGCTTCCCGGAAAAGCGCAAATTTATCCCCGAAAAAACGGTGTGTCAGGGGACGGACGATCAGGGTGGGTACCCGACCCGCCCTGAGGCCTGAAGCTGTGGGGGCCTCCTTTTTTTGAAAGGTCAGCCCCCGATAATCACGTAAAAGGGAGCCCTTATGAAGGTCCCGGATAAACCTGGGCAGTCAGTAGAACCGACCGTAGAGGCCCCGGCCAAGGGCGCGGCCTGGTGGCGGCCGGTGCTGCTGCTCACGGTGGTGGTGGCCCTGCTGGTCCTGGCCCGGGTCCTGGGGCTGGGGGAGAAGTTCGGGGCCCTCCGGGACTGGATCAATTCCCTGGGCCCCTGGGGTCCGCTGGTGTTTGTGCTCCTGTACATCGTGGCCACCGTGGCCGCGGTGCCGGGTTCGGCCATGACCATCGCCGGCGGCGCCCTGTTCGGGTCCTTCTGGGGAGTGGTGCTGACCCTGCACGCCGCCACCCTCGGCGCCAGCCTGGCCTTTCTCATTTCCCGCTACTTCGCCCGGGACGCAGTGGTCAAGTGGCTGGGCCGCAGCGAAAAATTCCAGCGCCTGGACCAGCTCACCGAGGAGCACGGGGCCATCATGGTGGCCCTGACCCGCCTGGTGCCCATCTTTCCCTTCAACCTGCTGAACTACGGCTTCGGGCTGACCAAGGTGCCGTTTTGGACCTATGTATTCTGGTCCTGGCTGTGCATGCTTCCGGGGAGCGTCCTTTATGTGGTGGGTTCCGACACAGTGTTCACCGCCCTGGCTGAGGGGAGGATTCCCTGGGTGCTGGTGGGGGTGCTCCTGGTGGCGTTGGCGGTGCTGGCCGTGCTGGTGCACACCGCCCGGAAGAAGCTGCAGATGAAGGAGGCCGCGGCCNTGGCGGCAGCCGATACCCCGCCTGAAAAGGATGGGCCTTACACTCCGCCGGAACCGGAGCCCAAAGATGAGCCCAACCAGACCCTGGCGGCCCATGTGCATCCCCGGGACTGGGTGAACCCCGAGCCGGCCCCGGTGTATAACCTGGTGGTGGGGGCGGGCACCGCCGGCCTGGTGACCGCGGCCGGGGCCGCCGGCCTGGGAGCCCGGGTGGCTCCGCCTGGCGGCCGAAATCCAGGAAGCGCAAAAATTCGGCCTGAAGGTGCCGGAGGCGGCGGTGGATTTCGCCGCGGTGATGGCCCGCATGCGCCGCCTGCGGGCCGAGCTCGGCAGCCACGATGCTGCGGCCCGGTTCCGGGACTTGGGGGTGGATGTGTTTCTGGGTCAGGCCCGCTTCACCGGGCCGGACTGGGTGGAAGTAGGAGGCAAAACCCTGCACTTCCGGAAGGCGGCCATCTGCACGGGGGCCCGCCCGGTGCATCCCGCCATTCCGGGTCTGGCTGAAGCCGGCTTTCTCACCCATGAGACAGTGTTTTCCCTGACCCAGCTCCCGCCCCGGCTGGCGGTGCTGGGGGGTGGCCCCATCGGCTGCGAGCTGGCCCAGGCCTTTCAGCGCCTGGGTCCCGGGTGGCCCTGATTCACAAGTATGACCGGCTCATGAACCGGGAGGACCGGGACGCGGCGGAAATCATCCGGCAAACCTTTGTCCGGGAAGGCATCAACCTGGTGCTGGGGGCCAAGCCGCTTGCGGTGGAGAGGCGATCTGGGGGCAAGGTTATCCGTTAGTCCGGTTATTCGTCGCCTTGCTCGCCGAGCCGGAGAAATCCTAGGCCGCGGCCAGCTCGGCGGTGCAGTGGGGGCAGCGGATGGCTTTGATGGGGATGGCGGTGAAGCAGAAAGTACACTCCTTGGTGTCCGCCGGCGGGGGCGGCGCCTCCCGCTGCAATCGGTTCATGCCTTTGATCACCAAAAATACCGAAAAGGCCACGATGAGGAAGCTGACGACCGTGTTGAAGAACGCCCCCAGGTTGACAGTCACCGCGGCGGCGGCTTGGGCCGCGGCCAAGGAGGCGTAAGGACCGGCTGCCTTGGCGCCGTCTTTTAAGGTGATGAAAATGTTAGCAAAATCTACATTACCCAAAAGCAGGCCAATGGGCGGCATAAGAATGTCATTCACAAATGACTTGACGATAGTCCCGAAGGCCGCGCCGATGACAATGCCTATCGCCATGTCCACCACACTGCCCCGCATGGCAAACTCTTTGAAGTCTTTAAACACCTAAACGCTTCCGATCCGGGATTTTCCGCCGCTTTAGCTTTCCGGGTCAAGGCTTGTAATACATCAACCCCCTGGCAAAAGGGGCCACGAACTCCTCCAGCTCCCGCTGGGCCGCCTCCGGCATGGGCTGGAAGTCCCGGGCTGCGGCGGCCAGCTCCCGGATTTGGTCCGGGTCATCGGCCCCGATGACCACCAGGGACACCGGCTGGCTCAGGGCGTAGTGCACGAAATCCCTGACCGTGGCGATGCCCAGGTGGGCGACCAGGCCCCGGGCCAGGACCTTCATGCCGATGACTCCCAGACCCTTCTCCAGGGCCTCCCGGGCCAGGGGGAGGAAACTATGTGAGTAGGGCTCCGCCGGGTTCACCGGCAGGAGCACGGTGTCAAAGTCATATATTTCCAAAGCCCGACGTAGCACCTCCGGATCATGGTGGCCGGTGATCCCGATGAACCGGGTCAGCCCCTTTTCCTTGGCTTGGTGGAAGGCCTCCAGAGCCCTGCCGGGCGCGCCCAGAGCCTCCACCTCGCTCATGGTGCGCACATCATGCACCTGCCACAAATCCAGATGGTCGGTTTCCAGGTTCCTTAAGGTGGCGGCCAGATGCGCTTCGGCCTCCTGGCGGGTGCGGCCGTGGGACTTGCTGGTGAGAAAGATGCGGTCCCGGTACTTGGGCAGAACCTGCCCCAGATAGGCTTCGCTGCCGGAGTAGGCCCTGGCAGTCTCAAAGTAAGCGATGCCCGCCGCCAGCGCGGCTTCAATCACCGCCCGGGCTTCCCGCTCATAGCCGAAGGTGCGAAGCACCCCTTCACCGCCCAATCCCAGGATGGTAACGTCTACGCCGGTCCGGCCCAGAGGACGCCGAGGCAGGGACATGGCCGTCTCCTTTCAGGTTGTCAGCCGGGCATCGGGTTTCAGTGGTCAGGAAATGCCGGGAAGCGGCAGTGCCAGGCCGCTGGCCCTCGCCGCTCCCGGACCATCTTGACAGTCCAGGGCGGGCTGATAACCTAAAATAAGTATGGACTCTCCCGTTGTAAAGGCCGTCCCCTCTTATCCGGCCCTGATGGAGGCTTTGCCCCGGACCCCCAAATCTCCCGGGGTGTACCTGTTCAAGGACAAGGCCGGGCGGGTGCTGTATGTGGGCAAGGCGGCCAATTTACGCCACCGCCTGTCCGCCTACCTGAAAGATCCTCTCCGGCACGACCCCAAGACCGCCCTCATGCTCAGGAAGGCGGCCGGAGTGGATTTTCTCCTTACCGCCACCGAGCGGGAGGCCCTGATCCTGGAGCGCAACCTCATCAAGGAGCACCGGCCCCGGTTCAATGTGGTGCTCCGGGACGACAAGAATTTCCTGTGCCTGCGCCTGGACCCGCGGGAGGAGTACCCGGCCCTCCGGTTTGTGCGGCGCTTTGCCCCGGACGGGGCCCTGTATTTCGGGCCCTATGCCACCGCCGGGCATGTGCGGCAGACCCTCAAGGTCATGCAGCAGGTCTTCGGGCTCAGGACCTGTAAGGAGCGGGCCTTCACCCACCGTAGCCGCCCCTGCCTCAACGCCCAGATGGATCGGTGCCTGGCTCCCTGCACCGGACAGGTGAGCCGGGAGGACTACGGCCGGGCGGTACACGAGGCAGTGCAGTTTCTGCGGGGCCGGGGGCGGCAGGTGGTGCGGCGGCTGAAGGAGGAGATGGCCCGGGCCGCGGCGGCCCTGGAATTTGAGCGGGCCGCCAAGCTCAGGGACCGCATCAGCGCCATCACCAAGACCCTGGAACGCCAGGACATGGCCCGGCTCCGGGCAGTGGACCGGGACGTCTTCGGGGTGGCCCAGGACCACGGCCAGGCCCTGGTGCTGGTGCTCACGGTGCGGGGTGGCCTGGTGACCGGCAGCCGGGAATATTTCCTGCCAGATATCCCGGCGGGCCGCGACCTGCTGGGGGACTTTGTCAAACAGTACTATTCCGAAGAGCGGCCCCTGCCCGATGAGATTCTGCTGCCCTATGAGGTGGCCGACCGGCGCCTGCTCAGGGAGATGCTGAGCGAGCAGAAAGGCAAGCCGGTGAAACTGTTGGTGGGAGGGCAGGGAGCGCCGCCGCCGACTTTAGGGGATTCTGTGGGGGTTGGGAGGGGGGTATGGGGGGAGGGCGGGGGAACTGAGTTCCCCCGGTCCTCCCCCCGTCTATCACTGAGAAGCGAGCGGGCCCGGTTGCTGGCCCTGGCCGCGGAGAACGCCCGGGCGGCGCTGGTGCGCCGGGGCCCCGGGGTGGCGCCGGCCCAGGCTTTAGAAGATTTGAGGCTGCGGCTGGGCTTGCGGGACGTGCCCCACCGTCTGGAGTGTCTGGACATCTCCACCCTGCGGGGCGGCCAGCCGGTGGGGGCCCTGGTGGCCTTCTCTGAGGGGGTGCCGGACAAATCCTCCTACCGGCGCTTCCGCATCCGGGAGGTGGCGGGGCAGAATGACTATGCCATGTTGCGGGAGGTGGTCTGCCGGCACTATGGCCAGGAGGACCGCCGCCGGCCCGACCTGCTGGTGGTGGACGGCGGCAAGGGCCAGCTTCAGGTGGTGCGACAGGCTCTTAAGGAGCTAGGCTTGGGGAACCTGCCGGTGGTGGCCTTGGCCAAGGCGATGGAGACGGCCAGGGGCGAAGTGATACCCGACCGCCTGTTCCTGCCCGGCCGCAAGAACCCCAAATTCCTGCCGGCCAACTCCCCGGGGTGGCTCTTGCTCTTGCGCCTGCGGGACGAGGCCCACCGGTTTGCGATCAGCTACCACCGCCGCCGGGCCCGGAAGGAGCTGACGGCTTCGGTCCTGAGCCTGGTTCCCGGCCTCGGACCGGCCAGACGTAAAAAACTGCTCCAGCGCTTCGCCAGCGTGGAGGAAATCCTGAAGGCCAGC
>JAFDHU010000256.1 GCA_019308625.1 Deltaproteobacteria bacterium | reverse complement strand
AAATAGGCCACCGGCGGGCCGGCGTCCAACTCCGGGGTGGCCAGGTGCATCATGCCCCCGGCTTCCTTAAGGTCCTGCTCCATGATCTGCCACATGACCTCCTGCCAGGTGCCCTTGGGACCTCCGGGCACCGCGGGATGCAGGTTGAGGCAAAGAAAGGTGCGGCACAGCAGGGGGCTGACAATGAGCATGTAGCCGGCCAGCACCACCACCTGGGCCTGAAAGTCCTTGAGCAGCTCAATCACCCGGGCGTCAAAGGCCTCCCGGGCCGCCTCCGCCTGCTGGGGCTGCTCCCGGATAATCCGCCGGAGCTCCCGGGAGGAATGGGTCACCAGGGGGATGCCCCGCTTCTGTACCGTGAGCAGGAACTCATCGGAGGCCTGCCCCTCCCTAAAGTCCCGATCGCAGAACACATAGGCGATTTTCCCCGGGATAAAGCCGCTCTCCATACGGTCCAGGACGGTGGTGAACAAATCAATGGCCGCCTGATCCCGGCCGCTGGAAAACCATCCGAAGGTGAACATCCTCACCTCCAGCGACTGAGGTGCCTTTCCAGAAATTCCCGGTCCGGATACGCCTCCCGCCCGGTGCCCGCCAGGCTGCAGGCCGCGGCCTTGACCGCCAGGAGCACCGCCTGGGCCAGCTTCAGGCCCGAGGCCCGGCCCGCCAGATATCCGGCCGCGAACACATCCCCGGCCCCCAGGGTGTCCACCAGCCTGGCCGGCGGCTCGGCGGGGAAGTCCTGATAGTACCCTTCCATAAGCAGCCTGGCCCCCAAGGCTCCCCGCTTGATGAGCACGTAGGGCGGGGCCCACTCCGGATGGCAATCCAGATGCCCCCCCAGGGCCAGCCACTCCGCCTCGGTCACAAGCAGGGTTTCCACCCGGGCCAGCAGGTCTTCCAGGCCCTCCCGGCCCCGCCGGGCGTAAAGCTCTCCGGGGTCCAGAGTGAGGACCGGGCCGTTTTTTTTCTTGAGCCTCCGGGCGGCGCGGCGCTGCACCCTCAAGGGGCCTTCCCCCACAAAAGAGGTAAAATGCACGAAGTCCGCCTGTTCCAGGACTTCCCAGGGGACGTCCGCCTCATCCAGCTCATCGTTGGTATTGGGGGCCACCAGGATGGTGCGCTCGCCGCCCGTATCCACCAGCACATAGGCCCGGCCGCTTTCCCCGGCCTGCCTGAGATACTCCAGGTTGACGCCGACCAGGCTCTCTTTCAGGAAGCGCCCGTCCTCATCCTGGCCCACCCGCCCCACCAGGACCGCGGGAAGGCCCAAGCGGGCCAGGGCAAACGCGGTGTTGGCCGCCTGGCCCCCGCCGCTTTTGCCCATCAGCCGTCCCTGACGGGCCAGCAGTTCCTGCACGCGCTCCTCGGCCGCGGCGTCCAGGGCCGCCTCCCCTCCCGGCGTCAGACCCGGCACCGCCTCTATAAACGGCGACAGGTCCTCCACCCGGTAAATCAAATCCAGATTCACCGCGCCGAGGCACACCACCCGGACCGCCATGCCGGGAAACTATCAGGATTTGCGCACCCGGTCAAGGGCGCCGTCCGGCCTTTGGAGCGGCGTTTCTCCTTCCTGATTTGCGGCCCCGGGCCGCCTGAAAGCCGGCCGCGGCGCCCTGCCCTCTTCCTCTTCCCGGCCCCAAAATCCCCCGCCCACCTTGTCCCCGCCGATTTCATAATTATCTTAAAAGAATGTGAAAATCATTCTCCAAGGACTTCTGCATGCATCGCTTCATCAAAATCCGCCTGATACGGGACTATGAGTCTTTGGAAGACCGGGTGCGCACCTGGCGGGAAGTATTCCTGGGTTTCAGGGAGGCCATGTTCCGGCCGGCTGCCGACCTGTTTGAGACCACCCAGGGTCTGGTGTTACGGCTGGAGGTGCCGGGCGTAGCCCCCGAGGATCTCTCCGTGGCCCTGGCCGGCCAGGAGCTCATCATCCGCGGCCGCCGCTTTGCCAGCCACCCTCCGGGCACCAAGCGGTTCCTGCATCAAGAGCTGGTGTACGGGCCCTTTGAGCGGAGCTTTCTACTCCCCCTTCCCATTGATCCCGAGCAGGTGCAGGCCTTCTGCCTCAACGGCATCCTGGAGGTGGTGCTGCCCCGCCCGGCCGTCCGGCGCATCCCGGTAACCACGGAAAACGACCAGGATGACTGAGTATAGGTGAAGATATGACCATGAATTCCAACCACCACGAACATCATGAGGCCAAGGCTCCGGAGTCTCCTCAGGAGCCCAAGGTGCTGGCCATTCTACCCACTTCGGACATTGTCCTGTTCCCTCGAGTCATTATGCCTCTAGCCGTATATGAGGATTCGGCCCAGAGGCTGGTGGACGAAGTCCTCCTGCAGGACAAGATTTTCGGGCTCCTGGCCTCCCGGGAGGAATCCCCCACGGGCTTCGGACCGGACAACCTCTACCAGGTAGGCACCGCGGCCTATATCCTGAAGATGCGCAAGCCCGAGGACGGCTCGGTGCGGCTGCTCATCCAGGGGCTGTATCGCTTCCGCCTGGAAGAGTGGCTGGGCTTTGAGCCCTACCTCGCGGCCCGGGTGTCCCCCATCAGCGAGGGCTACGAACCCGACATGGAAATTGAAGCCCTGGTCTCCAACGTCAAGGGGCTGTTCCTCAAAATGCTGGAGCTTTCCCCCTACCTGCCGGCGGAGTTGGGCGCCCTGGTCCGGGAGATGGGCGACCCCCGGGTGCTGGCCGACGTTACCGCCGGCAGTCTGAACATCAGCAAGGCCGACAAGCAGCGGCTGCTGGAGACCATAGATGTCAAGGAGCGCCTCACCCAGGTTTTGAGCCTCATCAACCGGGAGATTGAAATCCTGGAGCTGGGCAAGAAAATCCAGTCCCAGGTGAAAACTGAAATGGAAAAGGCCCAGCGG
>JAFDHU010000255.1 GCA_019308625.1 Deltaproteobacteria bacterium | reverse complement strand
GCAAGCCGCTCTTCGGATTCGGCAATCAAAGTGAACCAGACGTTGTACCGATGCCGCCGGAGATAATTGTGGGTGACACCGGGGTAGCGGTTGACCACCTCGGCAAAGCGCTCCAGTTCCTCGGCAGGCACCTCCGCGGCGCACAGGGTGCTGGTGTAGCCCAGCTTCCGGGAGGTGAAGTTGGCCCCGATGCGGCGGATGACGCCCGCATCGTATAATCTCTGCACCCGCCGGAGCACTTCTGCCTCCGAGGCCCCTACCCTTCTCCCCACCTCCTCATACGGCCGGGACACGATGGGAAAGTGGGACTGGATTTCGTTCAGGATGGCCCGGTCCAGCGGGTCCAGTTGGGTTTTCGGCTTCGGGTTTCCGGTTCTCGGTTTCATTATGCAAGGTCGGGTGGGGGAGGGGGCTAAGGGCCGCGGGCCCTTACCCCCTCCCCCACGCCCCCACCCCCAAACCCGTAAAAGGTTGGGTGGGGGGTGTGGGGGGAGGGCAGGGACCTCAGGTCCCCGGCCCTCCCCCCGCCTCCATCGGCACATATGGACAAATAGGGTCGTCGCCCAGGGCATCGCCGGTCAGGGCGTAGGCTCGGGCCCGACAGCCGCCGCAGACCTTGCGGTACTGGCAGGCGTGGCATTTGCCGTGGTAGTCGTCCACCGCCCGCAGTTGCCGGAACAGCTCCGAGTCGGCCCAGATTTCCGGGAAGGGCCGCTCCCGGATGTTGCCGGCCACCAGCTCCAGATATCCGCAGGGCTGCACCTCGCCTTGGTAGGACACAAAGGCGAAGCCCTGGCCCCCCAGACAGCCCTTGGTCATGGCCTCCATGCCGTGGGTCTGGGGGGTGACTTTCTCCCCCCGGACCCGGGCGTCCTCCCGCCACAGGCGGTAGTACTGGGGCGCGCAGGTGGGCTTGAGATGGATGCGGCCTTCCCTCTGGCGAGCCAGCAGCCATCTCAGAATCTCCTCATATTCCTCCGGCGATAGCAGTTCATCCACCATCTCGGCACCCCGGCCGGTGGGCACCAGCACAAACACATGGTGGGCCGCAGCCCCAAGATAAACGGCCAGCTCGTGGATGGCCGGCAACTCCGCCAGATTCCCTTTGATCACGGTGGTGTTGACCTGAAAAGGCAGGCCCGCGGCTTTGCAGGCCTCAATCCCCTTGAGGGCTCCCGCAAAGGCCCCAGACACCCCCCTGAGCGCGTCATGGCTGGCTGCCGCGGCCCCGTCCAGGGAAATGCTCACTCTTTGTATGCCCGCTTCCTTCAGGCGGCGGGCAATCTCCGGGGTGAGCAGGGTGCCGTTCACCGCCATGACCATGCGGTGGCCCAGTTGGTGGCCGTGGGCTGTCAGCTCATAGATGTCCTCCCGCAGCAGGGGCTCGCCGCCCGTTAAGATAATGACCGCCTGCCCCAGGGCAGCCACGTCGTCCAGAAGCTTTTTGCCTTCCGCGGTGGTCAGCTCTCCGGGATAGGGCCCCAGGCTGGCCGCGGCCCGGCAGTGCCGGCAGTCCAGATTGCAGCGCCGGGTCACCTCCCAGGCCAAGAGGCGGAGGGGGGGAATTTTTCCTTTAACCTGCTTTTCTGACACGGTTTAAATTTATCCTGAAATCTCTGGTGGGGCAGGCCTCCCGGCCTGTTCCTCAGGTGCATTTCTCATGAAGCCAAGGGTAATCTTCTGGTTGACCAGCCAACCCCGCCTTCACCGGGTTGTTCCTGATATATTGCCATTTCTCCAGGAATTCCGTTTCATCCCGGACTATCCGGTCAAAGCGCTCATCCTGCCAGAGGGGGCCCTGGGTCCCCCTCAATTGATTAATGCCCCTGGCACTGTGGCGCTTGACGCTGTGGATAATCTCGGCCAGATCAAATACTCCTCCTCCAGGTTTGGGCAAGGGTTGGGCTAAAACATGGACATGGTCTGGCATGACCACTGCGGCCAAAAGGGACCACTTGGAATTATCCCAATAGCGCAGGGCTTGCAGGGTGATTTGTCGCTCTTCCTCGCTTAGAATATGATTACTCTTCAATCGCCAGGTAATAAAATAAATACTGCCAGGTTTCTGCCAATGGGGCAGGTTTCTTCTGGTGATCTTAAATGAGTGCACAGGTTGAAAACCTGTGCCACTATTTTTCTCTGGTTTTTGCTTGCCAGTTGACAAAGTCTTGACCTATACAGACTATAACTGTCTTACTCAATTGATTAAACAGCAGCAGGACGGGAACTTTGGGTCCTTGTCCTCCCCAAATGCTTAAGGCCTTAAGAGACGGGCCTTGGCCTACCTTCTTCCCCGGTATCACAATCCCCTCCAGGAGAGGGATGTGGGTTTGAAGGGAGAAACTCTGTTCTTTGGGATATCATTATTCCTTCACACTTCCACTATATCTTTTCCAGCCAACAGACAAACAAAAACAAATACCAGTGGCACAGGTTTGCAACCTGTGACCCAGAAAGTCTTTTCACCATCACTTCTGCTTTGTCAGCATCCGGGCCGCGCACAGGTTGAAAACCTGTGCCGCCATTCTTTTTGGATTTTTGTTTACAAACTGGCAATGGCAAGACCCTTATAGTTATAAATGGCTTGCTTAATTGATTTTAGCCAGGCAAAAAGCCGGGATTTTTTTAGGTTCCTGTGCTTCGACAAACCTGAAGGCCTCAAGAAACGAAACCTGGCCCTCCCTCTTCCCCGGTATTACAATCCTTTCCAAGAATAGAGATGTGGGTCTGAAGTGTGAGGCTCTAATTTTTACACATTCCTGTCCTTCCTCATTCCACTATACTTTTTCCCAGCAACAGAAGAAATAAAAAATTAGTGGCACAGGTTTGTAACCTGTGCCCCAACTAAAGCCTTTTTGAAGCCTATCTTCCCCTGCCCAGAATCCTGGCCGCGTCCTTGGCGAAGTA